>JAQUFI010000096.1 GCA_028684735.1 Bacilli bacterium
GTTGGTAGAAAAACAGCTAATGTGGTTTTAAGTAATCTCTTTGATGAACCTTATCTAGCTGTCGATACCCACGTAGCAAGAGTAAGTCTTCGCTTAGGTTTAGCTAAACCTAAAGATAATGTTCTAACAATTGAAAAGAAAGTAACAAAATTAATACCAGAAGATAAAAGACTTAGAATGCACCATCAACTAGTTTTATTTGGTCGGTATTATTGTAAGGCTAAAAACCACTGTGTTCTGATTGTGAACTAAAACATCGATGTATAGAAAAACAAAAGTCAAATTGACTTTTGTTTTTTATTATCCAACTACTTTAAGTGTTCTAACATGGGTTTTGGTGTAATCACTGAAAGTGACACGATAGGTAATCGTATAATTACCTGGTTTACTAAAATCAATACTATCGATTTCTTTATCGGTATCAGTATTACGATATGTTTTTGATGAACTAGAAGGAGTAACAACAACTCCATTTTCATAAACAGTTACACCTGGATCATTATAGAAAGTATTAACGGGAACACTTGCATTAGGATCACCATTTAATTGTGAATAGATAATTGAACTTTGACCATCAAAATTGACAGTTATCGAACTACCACTACTAGCATTACTCTTAAAGATTGAGTAAGCACTTTTCACGACATAAGTAATTGGTTCTTTTGTTGAATAAATAGGAATACTAGCTGATGTTTCATTCGTTGTTCCTAGTAATTGAAGTTCTCCATTTGAACCTAAAACATAAATATCATATACAATATCACCCATATATTTAGTATTCCAATCAATTCTTGCTTTTAAATTGCTTTCTTGATAAGCAGGCTTTGTAAACATCTTATTGAAGATACCTTTAAGATAGGTTTCATTAATTGCATCAGGTTCTTTAATTGGATCCCAAGTTAATTTAACGGTATTTCCATTTTCTTTTTTACCATCTAAATTAATAACATTATCTAATTGTGAGAATCTTTTTGAAACAATCGTTGGTTCAGTTCCTTTTTTAAATAATTCTGTTACTCTTAAGTTAGCTGGTGTATATTTACTTGGTAAATAAGCTTCCATCCAACCTCTTTCAACTTCAACTGATACAACATTATTAGGTTTTTTAATATTAGTACTTCTGGTGAATGTTCCTTTAGCTACAGCTTGGAATACAGCTGAGTGATAAGCATTACCAAATTTAGAAACATAATCTTTATTAATTCGATCATAACCATACCAAACACCAATTGAATATTCATCAGTCATACCAATTACCCATAGGTCATTGATAGCATTATATGGTAAGTTGAATTTCTTTTTATCATCTTCCGTAAAGTTTGTTGTTCCTGTTTTGGCAGCGTATTTATAACCATTTACATTACCAAATTGGAATAAGGCATAACCAGCAGTTGAAACTAGCATATCATTAACCATATATGCGGTTTCTTCACTCATTGCTTTAGTTTCAACATATTTATGTTCATATACTTCATCACTTTCACGATAAACAATTTTAGTAAAACTATAAGGTTGAATATAATAACCTTCATTAGCAAAAGCAGCATAAGCAGCAGCCATCGATAATGGATTTTCTCCATTATAACCACCAAGAGCATGAGCTTCATGAATGAATGTTCCATCTAATTCTGGTGATAGTCCTAAAGTCGTAACAAATTTATAAGTATTATTATTTTTAACTTTTTGGAATGCTTTTAAAGCTGGAATATTTCTTGAGTAGGTAAGGGCATATCGTGAAGTCATCCAACCTTCATAACCACCATCCCAGTTAAAGACTTCCGTCTTTTTAGTATCATTATAATTATATGGTTCATCGGTCCAAGGAGTAAATGTTGACCAGTTATTATATTCAATTCCAGGTCCATAATCATATAATGGTTTAGCACTTGAACCAATTTGTTTTTTAATCATTGTCGCATTATTGAATGTTCCTTCACCGGTACGATGACGTCCAGCGCCAATCGCTGTAATGGCTCCTGTTTGAGTATTCACAACTGATACGCCGGCATCAACGACATCATTTTCCCATTTGAATGTTTCACCACTCATAATTTTATTGACATGGTCTTGTTGTTTACGGTCCATCGTTGTATAGATTTCCATTGGTACAGTGTATGGATTATGTTTTGTTTTTAGCTTTACTTCTTCAACAACAGTATCAATAAAGTCCATATACTCTTGGCCTGTTCCTTTTTTCTCAGTTAATAAACTTTCAATTGTGATAGCATTTGCGATATCTTTTTCTTCTTTTGTAATATAGCCATGTCTTTCCATTAAGTTTAAGACCGTCTTTCGTCTTTTAGTTGCTGCTTCAACGTCATTTAAAGGACTATAAGTATTAGGAGCTTGAAATAATCCAGCGATTAATGAAGCTTCAGCAAGATTTAAATCTTTAGCTGATTTTCCAAAATAAGTAATAGCTGCTTGCTCAACACCATGGGCTCCACTACCTAAGTAATATGAATTAACATAAAATTCTAATATTTCTTTTTTAGTATAAGACTTTTCAACTTTAAAGATGGACATATAAATATCAGTGAACTTTCTTTTAATACCTTCCCAACCTGAATCAATCGTCGAAGTAAAAGAGTTTTTTACTAATTGCATGGTTATCGTTGAAGCACCACCAGCACCACTAGCACCCGTTACCTGTCCGAATGAGGCTTTTAAAAATCTTGGTAAGTCAAAACCATTATGTTGGAAGAAACGAGAATCTTCAGTTGCGATAATGGCATCGATTAAGACTTCTGGTAAGTCATCATAACTAATTTTCTCTCTTTTTTCAATTCCTAGTTTAGCAATAATTTTTCCTTCACTATCATATAAGATGGTTGATTCTTTTTTATATAATTTATCAGGATCAAAATTTGGAGCATTCTTAGCAATCATAAAAAAGAATAAGAAACCGGCTAGTAAACTGACAATACCAATTGAAAAAATAACAATCAAGATAATTTTAAGGGTTTTCTTTTTCTTTATTGAACCCTTTTTAGGACTAGTTGTTTTACTACTATTTTTGGTATTACTTTTTGTCTTTTTATGAGAGTTGTTTTTCTTGGTACCATTTTTATAATTCGTTGTCTTCTTATTAGAACTAGTTGTTTTTTTATTAGTCTTTTTGATTTTTTTAGTAACAACTGGCCAACCAAAGAGGAAAAAATCAATCAATCCAATAACGATAAATGATTTTATCCATCCTATTGCAATTCCTCCAGTTATAAAAGCTATAAAACTAATGGTAATTAAGAGGACATTCATTTTATTATTATTGATTAGTTTCTTTATTTTTTTCATTTTTTAAACATCTCCTTTAAAATAGATTTGATCAATTATTTTTAAATAATCTAAGCGGGGATGGTAATTGACTTTAATTATATATCCTTCTTTTTCAAAATAAGCTAAAGGAATTGATTTACGTTTCTCATTATCGATAAAGTCTATTAATTTATATGCTTCTAATAGATAAACTTTATTTAATTTCGTAAAACTAACAATTATAAAGCCAATGCCACCCATTTCTATAATGTTTTTTAAGTGGTCTATTTGGTGTTGGTGAATATTTTGTAAGGAAAAATAATTTAATTTTGTTTCTTTAACTTCAAAATAGATATATTCTCCTTTATAAATTCCATTATAATCAGTGGTTGAAGGCGTTCTAAAGTAAGCCTCTTTAATAACTGCTTCTTTTCTTGATGGGTAATCCACATGAACAATCGAA
>JAQUFI010000029.1 GCA_028684735.1 Bacilli bacterium
ATAAATTAAGGTATAATATTTATGGTGATGAAATGAGTGCAGAAGAATTTAAGATCAAAGAAATAATTGATCGCTTAAGACCCTTTTTAATGAATGATGGTGGAAATATTGAATTCATTAGTTATGAAGATAACATCGTCTACATTAAAATGACTGGAGCATGTGCAAATTGCCATATGCTTGATTTAACCTTAAAAAGTGGGATTGAAGCTGCAATTGTGGAAGAAGTTCCTGAAGTAACAGCTGTTATAAATATAGGCTAATTAGTCTATATTTTTATTATCCATTCTATTTCTGGTAATGTAATATAATTTTTCAAATAAAGATAAAGTTCTTTAATTAATCGCTCATAATCGGGTATTTTAGCGATAATGTGCAATAGTTCTTTTTCTTTTTTTTGATTATAAATAATATCATCATAAATATCAAAATAAAATGATGGATAAAAAAGTCTTACAAAAAACAAATATAATTCTGAACTATTAAAACCTGCATATTGAAGATATTGTTTTATTTGTTCAGCTGATATCTTATCATTAAAGAACATACTTTTTATATATTCACATATGTTTCTACTTTTAGAATCAATAATAAAATTAAGAGGATTATAGAGATCAAAAAGAGTGGTATTTGAGTTGATTCGCTTATGAGAAATAACTAATTGACTGTCATCTTTAAACCCTTGTAATAACATTATTCCAGTTTCAGTCAACCCAATAAAATAACTAAAACTCTCTCTCATTAAAGGATATTTAACCCCAAACTCTCTGATTTGTTCTTCATAGTAATCCATCTTCTGCATCCATAAATCTCTCCAATTATTCTTATTTAAGGTTTTTGTATGATTATTAGATATAAAATAATTGTATAAAATTAAATCATCAAAGGTAATTTTAGTATCACTATTAATATATAATTTTAATAATATATATGGTTCATTATTGATCATTGTTATTAATTCACGATTATTATTAGGAATGATTTGATGTGTATATATATTTTGTTTGAATAAATTAGTACTGATTTCGTACAAGGAATTTATCTCATTTGGTTGTCTTTCTGATAAGATAAATAAATATGGTTCATTGTTAACACTAAAAGAATACGTTTTATCGATTTGGTGAATATCATTAGTAATTAAATTATAATAATAATTAAGAGCATTTTTCATATATCCACCTCACTAATTTTATGAAAATAAGGATAATATTATTCTATAATAGAAAGATTAGTATTTGATAAGAAGATTATTTTACAAACATTAGACATTATTTCATGCAATTAGATTATCTTTTAATAAAATTACCTTTTTTTACTTAAAATAAAAGCAAATAAAAAAATCAATTATTCAAAATAATTGATTTTCATACTCTTTTTTACTCTTTTCATAACTTCTTTAGCCTTAAGCTGGGCTTTTTTAGTACCTTCTATTAAGATTTCGTCAACTATTTCCGGATGATCTTCATAGTACTTTCTCTTCTCTTGAATTGGTTTTAAAAATTCCATCATCTTAGCAATCAATTCTTGTTTGCATTGAACACAACCTCTTGTACCTTTTTTACATTCTTCACAAACTTTTTCTAAAGTTGTTTTATTGACTAATTTATGATAGTAATAAACCATACACACATCAGGATTTCCTGGATCATCTTTTTTTATTTTTTGAGGATCGGTTACGGCTTTCATAATTTTTTTACTCACTTCTTCTTCAGGATCTGATAAAAAAATCGCATTTCCTAAACTTTTCCCCATTTTTTCATTACCGTCTAATCCCTTAATTCGAGGATTTTCACTAAGTAAATGTTCTGGTTCAACTAACGTATCACCATAGATACTATTAAACTTCCTGACAATTTCTCTAGTTTGTTCTAAAACTGGTATTTGATCTTCACCAACTGGTACTAAGGCACCATCAAAAGCAGTAATATCACCAGCTTGACTAACTGGGTAACCTAAAAAACCATAGGTGACACCTTCACCTTTATTACCAAATAAGTGTTGTTTTTGATTGATTTCATTTTTAACAGTGGGATTACGATATAGTCTTGCAATTGTTACCAAATTAGAGTAATAAACAGTTAATTCAGCTATTTCCGGTATCATTGATTGAATTAAAATAACTGATTTATTAGGATCAATCCCAACTGATAAGTTATCAATAGCTACTTCTCTGACATTTTGACTTACCCTTTCTGGATTATTAAAGTTATCCGTTAGAGCTTGAACATCAGCAATTAAAACATAGGTATTATACTTATCTTGTAATTCAATTCTTGGCTTTAAAGCCCCAAAGTAATGTCCCAAATGAAGCTTTCCACTAGGACGATCACCAGTTAATATATTTTTCTTTTCCATTTTTCTCCTCCTAATTAAATTTATTCACTAATTAGGCGCCATCGTTTATTCATTTTATCACCTAGAGAGATTATAGCACAAAAAAACTAGATAATCTAGTTTTTATTAATCACTAATAAATATATGGCCGCTATAAAATCCTTAGGAAATAGAAAAGATATTTTTAATAGTTGATTACGATTAGTTATGGTATATTCTTCTACGTCCATTAAGTTATATATATATTTAATAATAGCTTGACTATTAATTAATTTTTTTAGTTCTTTTTGATGAATCTTCTCTTCAATATATTTAATACTAATCGATTCACTATCTTCTAAACCTATTTTTAATAATCTATGATATTTATGAATACTATAAATCTTAGAATCATCGATATTATATATTTTGCCTAAGAACTCTAAATTATCGTTTATCGTCTTCCTAATATAAGTTTCATCATTATTAATAATTTTTCTTATAGTTGATAGTTTTAAAAGTTCATCATAAATAGATTTGTTTTCTTTATTATATTTAAATATTTCCTGACATTTATCAATAAAAACTTGATGATAATAATTATAGTTTATATCTAAGTGATTATGTTTAAAAGTATATTTATTACCATCTAATTTATTAAATGTTTTCATGGTATCATTATAGCCATATTGAATTGCTTTTCTAGCTATAATCTTATCAAAAACAAGAAATGAACCTATTTTATTTTGTGGTTTAATATAGGTAATTTTAATATCCTTTTTCGATTTATGAACAAAGCCAACAGTCCTTAAATCAACTGCAATTATTTCAGTAGCTCCTAATTCAATAGCTAAATTAATAGGCATATTATCATAATATCCCCCATCAATATATTGTTCATCATTAATTATCGTCTTTTGAAAAGCCGGATAGCATGTTGCTGAAGCCAAAACATAGGCCCTAATATTTTGGCCTTTCAATTTTTCTTTAGTCATTAGAGTAGGTTTAAAAGCCGATAAATTGAAAGTTACTAAACCATAATCAATACGGGATTTAAAAAACTTTCTTTCATTAAAAGCACGATCGATCAATAAGCCAACTTTTTTAGTATTAACTCCACCATTTTCTAAAAATTGTTTGAAATATTTTTTATAAACTAAACTGATATCAGCAAAAGTATCATATTTTTTAGGGAAAGGAGTATCATAAATTGAATCAAAAGTAATATTAGACCATAGCCAATGCGTTTTATAAAATTCATTTTGTACCATCATCAATCCATTCACAGCACCTATTGATGTCCCTGTAACAATATCATAATTAATTTTAAGTTTACGAAGTGCTTTCCATACTCCGACTTGATAAGCACCTCTAGCTCCCCCACCTGAAAGAACAACTGCTCTTTTCATAATATCACCAATAATATTATAGCATGAAACATCATTTATATGTTATAATATTTAAGACGAATGAAATGAGGTAATTGCATGAATGACTTTATTATAAGTTTTTTAATTTTTTTAATTTATTCTGTTATGGGATGGTTTATTGAAGTTATCTATACTTTTATAAGAAAAGGTCAATTAGTCAATCGAGGCTTCTTAATTGGACCATATTGCCCTATCTATGGCGTCGGAGCCATTATCATGATTTTTCTTTTAGAACCTTATCACGATGACTTATTAGTCTTATTTGTTATGTCAATGGTTATTTGTACCATTATGGAATATTTTACTAGTTATCTAATGGAAAAAATATTTAAAGCTAGATGGTGGGATTACAGCCACTTAGCATTTAATGTCAATGGCCGTGTCTGTCTTACGAATGCTATTGAATTTGGTTTATTAAGTGTTGTTTTAATTGCTTTTGTCCATGGTCCTATCATCAATTTTATTAGTAATATTCCTCCCTTTGCTTTAGGATTAATCTTTGGTCTTTTCTTTGGTATCTTTTCACTTGATTTAATTATCTCAATTAATATTATTAAGCGAATTAAAAATACCGTTACTAATATTCGTAATGACCATACTGTCGAAATAAATGAGAAAGTTAAAAAGATATTAAATGAAAAATCATTTTTATTCCGAAGAGTCTTTGAAGCTTTCCCAAATTTAAATACACTTGTTGAAAAAACTAAAAAATTTAAATTACCAAAAAGAAAGAAGGATAAGTAATCCTTCTTTTTTTAATTAGAAATGGCATTAAATGATAATGATTTGTTGAATTCATATTCCGTATCATTTAATACTCTTTTTACCCCTTTTGAATCATGATAATAATTAACGTTATTACCATCCCTATAATATACATAATCATCAAGATAAATAATATCATCAATACTTGAAGTCTCAAATAAATAAGTCATAATGTCGGGATTTTGAACATTACTACGGTATGCCTTATACTTTGTTCCTTCTTTTTTATAGTAATAATAATAACCAGATAATATATGACCAAACTTATCAACTCTATCAAAATTATCATTATCAATTGCGTGATAAATAAAGACTGGCTTATTTTTTCTTACTTCATCTACTGATAATCTTTTCCACTTGCCATTTTCATAAAAACGAATTTTTGTATTTTTATTACCAACTTCTAAAATATCTTTTTTTTCTGCATCGATTTGATATTGAGTATCACTATCTAAATCATATAAGTACATCGAACCATCAACAGAACCTTGAATATAACTGTTAAAAGAAAAATCATAATAATTATTAATTACTTCTTGTTTATTTTCTTTAATATCAACAATATAAAACTTATTAATTGTATCAATCGCATCATAATTAGCAATAACATAGTAGTTTTTAGTATAACCCTCTATATTTCTTTGATATATATCATTAATAAACATCGTATAATTAATTAAAATGTCGGGATTGGTTTTACTGATAGTGTATAAACCACGATAATTAGTAGCTACCAAATGGTGATTTCTAATTAAGTTTTTGGCATATACGGTTATACTTCCTGTTGCATCAGTTTTTTCTAGTCGATCTTCCCATATTTCTTTATGATATAACGAACTATCAAGATTATCAACAAAATTATCTAAATCTGAATTAGTTTTACTTAAGTCACGATAATATATTAACTTATTATTTTCTAGACACATAACATCATATATAATGGTATCATTAACGAAAATAGGAAGAAGACAACTATATTCCTCATCGTGATAATACTTAATTTCTTTAATTATATAACTACTTTTATGAAAATTATGCATCGTTTGAAAAGAAAAAACTTTATCATTTACAGAAACTTCGAAATAATAACTATCCTTTTCTTTTTCATAATTAGAAACAAATGTCTCTTTTATCTCAAATTGATATTCATTATCGTATAATTGATAATATATTTCATGTCCTTTTCCAAAATAAGAAAAAGAAATTTGGAACAAAAAATAAATTACAAATAGAAAAACCAGTAATATAAATAACTTTTTCATATGTACCTCCTATTATATATATAATTATATATAAAGATTATCAATTTATCAAGTGGTAAAAAAAGTAACAAGGTTACTTTTTCTCTGTTTGTGCATATTTTTTCTTTTCTTCCATCATATATTCTGATATTTCAGTCTCAATTTCAGGTAAAGCATCTCTCTCAATTTTAGATAAGACGACAACCTCTTTAATTGTATCAATATAGACTTTACCCCATATCAAACCCATTGATAAATTTAAATCACTAAACATATCAGGTGTGATAGCAATATAAAAGTATCCAAATAACAATCTCTTTTGCCCCAATAAAATCCTTTTGTTTGTAAGAACAACAACATAAGTAGAAATAATATCAAAAAAACTATCATTCTTTTGAGCCGCAAAAGCATATCTTACTTCTTCCCCAGGATTTAAATGCATATCAATTATCTTAGCATGACTTTTAAGGCGCCAGCAAATAGTAAGCGGATATTTTCTTTTAAATGTTTTTAATTTATCATATAGTGGTGATTTCATAACAATCCCCCTTATTCAATAAAACCATTTTTTTCTAAAAAATCAAGATAGATTTCTTTGTTAGCTGCGCCCTTGACACTATCTATTGTTTTATTGTTTTCAACGACTAACATTAATGGTGTTCCCCACTCATTATCTTTTAAAAATGCTAATGATGACAGGACATATTCTCCCTCTTCGTTACTTAATCCAGATAAATTAAAGTAATTAATCTTAACATTCTCTTCTTTAGCTATTTCATAGAAAATAGGGCGAACAGATTCACAAGCACCACAACCAACTTGACCATAGACAATAATCTCTTTGTTCTTACTATTTAATAATTGTTTATAATCATCCAAATCAATATAATTGATAGGCAATTTTGCCTCGTCACCAATTATTTTATTTTCTTGAAGAAAACCAAACAATTCTTCTTCTAACATATAACCTTTTTGATAATCTAAGACTTCCCCATCTTTTAAAATAACTGTATAAGGTGTGCTAAATTCAGATATTTCTAACTTGTCAAGGATATAATCTAAATCATTATCTCTAAGATCATCTGCATTAAGATAAAAATAATCAAAATTATAATAATCTTTAAAATCTTTCAATAATGGTGAATAAACTTTACATGCAGAACATGTTTCACTACCAAGATAGAACATTTCAATTTCTGAACTTTGTAATTTACTATCAAAGTCATTCATTACCCTTTCCTGTTTCTTAGAATTATATATCGATAATATCACTATCATTAAAATTATAACTCCTAATACGACCAATATAGTTAATAATCTTTTATTTTCATTCATTCTTTTTCCTTCTTTCTCTACAATCTTACTTCACTATTTTGACTACAATAATTATATCATAAATTTTGTCGTTAATTAAATAAATATTCATCTTTTTTAAAAATATTGTTTCTTATCATTGCTACTTAAAAGATTATTAGTTAATAAATGTGTGTTAACCCTTTTTAATAAACAATAGTATCTTCTTGATAATTAATTAAAGATAAATGAAAAGATTTTCTATCATCTAATATTTTATTATACTTAATCATAAAACCCACTAAAAGAAGATGCCCTATTTTACCATAAAAAACAAGTTTATTATCATTTTCTTAATATGTTTCTGTTTTGAAAGAAAACAATATAAAAACAGTAACTATGTAATTACTGTTTATGGAGTTAAATAATTTTAAAAATGCAAATCTTTAAATCATTACTAATTTTACTCGACGTATTCCTTTACCAACACTTTCTTCTTTAATTAGTTTAACATGAGAAAGTTCAGAAGTATTTTTAACATGAGGGCCACCACATATTTCAAGTGAAATATCACCCAATTTATAAACAGACACGGTATTACCATACTCGAATGTACCGTGAGCGCCCATACTTTTGGCTTCCTCTAAAGTCATTTCAAGTTTCGTAACTGGCAAATTCATATCAATATATTTATTAATTCGGTCAACTAGTTCTATCTTTTCTTCATCTGACATCTTACGCTCTAAATCAAAATCAAATCTTAGTCTTTCATCATCCATATTGCCACCGCTCCATTCGGTTTCATGCCCATACATTTCTTTTATTACAATTAGTGCGATATGAGATATGGTATGATATTTTGTTTTATTATCCATTTATAGTCCTCCTAAAATTAATTATTAATCAATTATACTAAAAAATAGTCTATTTTCCAAAGCTTATGATTCAACTATTTATAAAATGGTTTTTTAAAATTACTAAAAGTCAAAACCTCGCAAGATTCTACTTTACGAGGTTTAATTTTATTTACCACAGCATTGTTTATATTTTTTACCTGATCCACATGGACATAATTCATTACGTCCTATTTTAACAGCTTTCTTTGGAGTACGTTTCTTTACTTTATTAGTGTCAGTTACAGCTTCCCCTTTTAAGACTTGTTCTCTTTCAGTATTTTGTCTTATTTCAGCTCTTAATAAGTAAATAGTAGTTTGTTTATCAATATTACTTATTAAATCATCAAATAATTCAAAACCTTCATTAGTATATGCTCGTAGTGGATCTTCTTGAGCATAACCTCTTAAATGAATTCCTTCTCTCAATAATGATAAGGTATTGATGTGTTCCATCCAATAGGTGTCGATAACTCTTAAATAGATAGCCTTTTCAAACTCATTTTTTATATCTTCTGGAATATCTTCTGTTTTCTCGTTGAATTCTCCAACTACTTTATCATAAATAATATCAATTAATTCATCTTCTTTTTTATCTTTTAATGTGTTTATATCAATTTTATCTTTTAGTTGTTCATTGATAACTTCTAGTATTTCACTTACATCGTTGTAAGCAAGAGTTCCTTCAACTTCAACATGACCCATAACTAAATCTGTAATATAATTTCCAAATGTCTCTAAAATAGTTTCATGAATTGATTCATTATCTAAGATTTCATTTCTTTTATCATAGATGATTTCTCGTTGTTGGTTGATAACATCATCGTATTGGAGTAAAGTCTTTCTAATATCAAAGTTATTACCTTCAACTCTTTTTTGAGCAGATTCAATACTAGCTGAAATCATTTTATTACGAATTGATAAGTCTCCTTCAAAACCTACTTTTTCTAATAATCCTTTAGCCCGATCAGTACCAAAACGAACCATTAAATCATCTTCAAAAGATACACAAAATTGTGAGAAACCAGGATCCCCTTGACGACCAGCACGACCTCTTAATTGATTATCAATACGCCTTGACTCATGTCGTTCCGTACCAATAACAGCTAATCCACCTAGTTCTCTAACACCTTCACCTAGTTTAATATCGGCTCCACGACCAGCCATATTAGTAGCAATCGTTACCGAACCTTTTTGACCAGCTTTCATAATCATTTCTGATTCACGAGCATGGTTTTTAGCATTTAATACTTCATGAGGAATATTTTCTTTCTTTAACATCGAACTAATTAATTCACTAGTTTCAACTGCGACTGTACCTACTAAAAGAGGTTGCCCTAAAGCATGTCGTTCCTTAATTTCACTAACAATAGCTTTAAACTTAGCTTTCTGAGTAGCAAAAATTAAATCACCATAATCAGTTCTAATAACTGGTTTATTGGTAGGGATACTAATAACATACATATTATAAATATCACGAAACTCTTCTTCTTCCGTTTTAGCGGTCCCCGTCATACCAGATAATTTTTTATACATTCTAAATAAGTTTTGGAAAGTAATCGTCGCTAAAGTTTTCGTTTCTTGTTGAATTTCGACTCCCTCTTTAGCTTCAATTGCTTGATGTAAGCCATCAGAATAAGCTCGACCATGCATTAATCTCCCAGTAAATGGGTCAACAATAACAATCTTACCTTCTTCAACAACATAATCAATATCCAGTTTCATTGCATAATTAGCTTTTAAAGCTTGATTTATATAATGCACAAGAGTTGTATGTTTAATATCAAATAAATTATCAAGTCCAAACATTTTCTCAGCTTTTTGAATTCCTTCACTATCTAAAGTAACTGCTTTGGTTTTTTCATCATAGATATAACCATTATTTTCCTTTAAATTTTTGACGAAATGATCTGATTGGGTATACAAATTAGCTGCTTGCATAGATCCACCAGAAATAATAAGCGGGGTTCTAGCTTCGTCAATTAAAACAGAGTCAACTTCATCGACAATAACAAAGTTAAATGGTCTTTGAACACGATCACTAGCTTTAACTACCATGTTATCTCTTAAATAGTCAAAACCAATCTCACTATTAGTTGAATACATAATATCGCAATTATAAGCTTCTCTTTTTTCTTTATGACTTAACTCACGATAATTAACACTTACCGTCAATCCTAAAAAGCGATAGATATTGCCCATCCAATCAGCATCACGACCAGCTAAATACTCATTAACTGTAATGATATGAACTCCTTCACCAGTTAAGGCATTTAAATAGGCTGGCATCGTCGAGGTTAAAGTTTTACCCTCACCAGTTTTCATTTCGGAAATATTACCATAATGAATAGCTAATCCCCCTAATATTTGTACATAATAAGGTTTTTCACCAATCACACGAAAAGCGGTTTCTCGTGAAACCGCAAATGCTTCAACTAAAATATCTTCAAGTGTCTCCCCATCTTGCAATCTTTGTTTAAACTCAGCTGTTTTAGATTTCAATTCTTCATCTTTAAGTTTACTCATTTCTTCATCTAAAACCATTATTTGATCAGCAATAACTTTAAACTTTTCTAATTCTTTATATTCATGATCAAATATCTTTTTTAAAAATTTCATTTTGTCATTCTTCCTTTCATGTCAAATAACATTTTATCAAAATAACATTAAAAACAAAAGTAAAATTGATGTTTTATCAGAAATGAGTTATTTTGTTTCAATAATTCCATAATTTCCATCTTTTCTTTGATATAAGACAGATATTTTTTCTGTTTTAGCATCTTCAAATACGAAAAAGGAATGATCTAACAAATTCATTTGTAAAATAGCTTCTTCTTCGCTCATTGGTTTTAATTCAATTTCTTTTCTTCTGACAATTTTATTTTCATCTTCTTCAACACCATTATCATAATCAAAATTAAAATCTAAGGTATTAACACGATTATTTTTATGATGCATTCTCGTTTTATTTTTCCTTATTTGGCTTTCTAATTTCTCTGATACTAAGTCAATAGCAGCATATAAATCTTCATGTGCATTTTCACCACGCAAAATAATTTTCTTTGCTGGTATCGTTACTTCAATTATTTGTTGATGACCACTAATTCTAGCAACCACATTTGCTGTCATATCATCAGGATTATCAAAATACTTATCTAACCTCCCAATCTTTTCTTCGACATATTCTCTAATTGGTTCAGTAATTTTAATTTTATTACCACGAATATTAAATTTCATTCAATCAATCCTCCTATTACAATTATATCATGTTTTATAACTTAGAAAAAGAACTAATTTAAAATTGATAACAAAAAAACGACTACACTAAAGCCGTTTTAATCTCTACTACATTTTTTGCTTGCAAACCTTTATCTGTTCTAACTAGTTCGAATTCAACATATTGGCCCTCCACCAATGTTTTATAACCTTCAGATAGGATAGATGAATAATGAATAAAGATATCTTCACCCTCCTTGTACTCAATAAATCCGAACCCCTTTTCATTGTTGAACCACTTAACCTTACCTCTCATAACATAATCTCCTTCTAGTAATTGCTTACAATTTAATTATCTACCAAAAGGACATCTATTTCAAGAAAATAGAATCCTCAAATTTCGACAATGTTTTCTATAAACCTTTTTTGGGTATCAAATATATAGACTTTAAAATTCTAAACAAAATAATAAGCATATAGTACCAAATTATCTATTAAATGAAATTAATTTGCTATACTTTTAATGTGATAAGATGAAAAACTTTTTTGTTACCAATTTGGAAACTTTTATTATTAAATATAATAAAAGTTTAACTAAAGTAGAATTAGAAAAAATAAGATATGGTTTAATATCTATATATTTATTGATTAGTAAGTTACTAGTTATTATTATTCTTGCTTCCTTTTTTAACATTCTTAAAGAAACTATATTATTTATGATTGTTTATGGTTTTATTAAGATGACTTCCTTTGGATTACATGCTTCTAAAAGTTGGTTATGTCTATTAATTTCAATTACTATTTTTATTATTCTTCCTCTTTTTACTAAGAATTTAATTATTAACCAGTATTTGAAAATAAGTATAGGCTTAATAACAATCTTTTTATTATTTAAAAACAGTCCTGCAGATACTTTAAAACGACCTATTGTTAATTCTAAAAGAAGATTAATATTAAAATTACTAACTACTTTTATTGCCATTATTTATGTTAGTCTTAGCATTGGTTTAGAAAACATATATTTATCTAATATTTTATTAATTTCATTAATAATTCAAGCAATTGGAACATTTCCTCTTACCTATAAATTATTAAAATTTCCGTATCATAATTATAAAAATTATATGAAAGGAGGATAATATGTTTAAGTTATTAGCTAATCTTCTATCTTCTTTGACACTTTTGGCAGCTACCGCAAGTAGTCAAGCTTGCTTATTTGTATTTTGGGATGAAGAAAAAATACCTGATTGTTTAATTAAATAAAATTAAAAGCATTCAATGAATGCTTTTAAACTTTAATTTTTAAAATTTGGGTAAAAATATTATCATTAATCTCTCTATAATTATAAAGATTCTTACTATTATCAATAATCTTTTTAGCTAAAGGTAATCCATAACCGTGACCTTCACTTTTAGTCGTATAACCACGATTATCAATAAAATCAAGTTCAACAAAATCAAAAGTATTAGAAATAGATATACACAACTTATTATCCTCAACATAAAATTTAATAGAAACACTACCATCTTTTATATCTTTAACCTCATCAATTGCATTATCTAAATAAACACTAATAATCTTGCATATATCTAAAACTAAATTATCATCTAGATCAACTAAATCATAACTTCTAACCTTACGATCAATATTCAAATAAAAGTTTATTTGATTATTTTTCATGTGTAGGATTTTAGAATAAACAACGGCCCTTAAGCCTCCTTCAGGAATAATACTTGTTTCAAACATTAATTTCTCATCATCATTAATTTTTTCATTAATAATATTGTCAATATAATTAGTAATCTTTTCTTCTTTTTTAACAATCATACTTCTAACAGTTAATAATTGGTTTTTATTTTCATGATTCATTATTCTATATTGATCTAACATCTTTTCATATTCCTTTAAACTACCAAGTGCTGTTACATATTTAGATTTAACTGACAAATAACTATCTTGAGCCTTAATCATTTTGAAGGTTATAAAAGTATATAATATTATTAATACAGTATTCGTCATTAAAATGGTGGCAAAATCACTTTCATTATATGTATTGAAAAAGACTAAACTATAACTCATAATAACAATTAACGTAATAAGTGTAATTTGCTTCAAACCAATTCTAGAAGTCAATTTAATTAACCAATTATAAAATTTTTTAACGATTTCAAATTGCATTATAAAAGCAGATATAACAGCTATAATTATATTTGTCATCGAAAACCCAAAGTAATTTCCCATTATCATTTCCATATTATTAATATCAATGAAAATATTAATAATAAGAATAAATATTGTTTCGGACACAATAAACAATCCCTCGCAAACAATTGTCCCAATAATTGTTTCCCTAAGACTTCGTCTAAAAATTAACCAATTAAATACTCCTAGCAGCAAGATTGATATAATCATTTTAAAAGCTAATAAATTGTAGTTATAATTGGTTAATGAAAGCACTATAAATAGTATAATATATACTTGAGTACTAATTTTTTTAAAATTTAATTTATAACAATATAATTCGATCCAAACATAAATAGCAAGGAAACAAATTATAATTGATGCGATAAAACTAAAAAGCATTTAATTTCAACTCCTTAAAATACTTATTTGATAATAGATTGATAGTTTCTTGATTATCAAATATTATAATTTTTTTATGGTTATCAATCATCAAAACCCGATGTTGATTAACAATACAAGAGCGATGGGTTCTAATGAAACGATTATCAACCATGTTTATTAATTTCACAAGAGGTCTATAAGTAAAATAACTGTTACTAGTTGTTTTAATAACTGTTTTTCGTTTAACAATATCGTGCATAATATATAAAATATTATCTAATGGAATAGTATAAATAATTTGTTTTTCTTCATATTTTAAATACTTCTTTATATTTAGCAGCTCTAAAGCTTTGGTTATTGATTGATATAATCTTTCTTCAGCATTATCAAATTTATTTATAAAACTCAAGAATAATAATTCGTTTTTTAAAATAGTAGGTCCTAGTTCCTCATGAATCGTCAAAAAGATAATAATACTTTCAAAATCTTTTTTTCTTATAATTCTAGCCATATCAATTCCAGAACGTGATTTTGTTTCAATATCTAAAATGTAAATATTGTTTCTAGTGTTTTTTTCAATAAAATTCAAAAAATTATCGTCATAATCATTAAAAGTTCGTGTTTTATATAATTGATTATTTTGCATCATAACTTTAGTGATAATATTTTTTACTTTCATACATACACTTATATCATCATCACAAATAACAAATTCAATCATAATTCAATTCACCCCAAAATGCGTAAATGATACATTATTTATATCATGATTTAATTAAAAAGGCAACAAAAAAGAGATTACTCATCTCTTTTTCTTTCGTACCATGACTTAACTTTTGAAAAGCCACTTTGAAGAATATCTTTAGCGCCTTCATAACCATCAACAATAATGTCTTTAGAATCATTACCAAATTCAACAACAGAATCTTTAATATCTTGATATTTTTCTTCTCCAACTTTATCATTTAGATAACGATCAGTTTTATCAATTAAACTTTTAGCTCT
>JAQUFI010000030.1 GCA_028684735.1 Bacilli bacterium
TGTGCTCTTCCGATCTTTTAAAAGAATTATGGGATGCTGAAGAAAACGTGGCTTCTCAAATTCTTTATCTAGCTAGTCTTGATACTACTAAATATAAGAAGTTAGATAACTATATTAGTCACTTAGAAATAAGTAATGGTATTTATTATAATGATAAACAAAAAGAAGCAATCATTAAAGCTTTAGAAAATAATATCTTAATTATAACGGGTGGTCCTGGGACGGGTAAAACAACAGTTATCAACGCGATTGTTGAGTTATATAGTCAGGTTAATGAATTAGACTATGATACATTAACCCAAAAAATCGCTTTATTAGCCCCTACAGGAAGAGCAAGTAAAAGAATGAGCGAAACTACTAACTTACCAGCTATGACTATTCATCGCTTCTTAAAATGGAATAAAGAGACTAATTCTTTTGCTGTCAATGAATATGATAAAGCTAATAGCCATTTAATTATTGTCGATGAAGTTAGTATGATTGATATTAGTCTTTTAGATAATTTATTAAAAGGTCTTAGTAAAAACATTAAATTGGTTTTAGTAGGAGATTATAACCAATTACCAAGTGTTGGTCCTGGCCAAGTATTAAAAGATTTAATCGAGAGTGATATTGTCGATACTATTCACTTAGATTTATTATATCGTCAAGATGAAAACTCTTATATTAATACTTTAGCTTCAGAAATTAAAGAAGATAATCTAAGTGAAGGATTTTTAGAAACTAAAAGTGATTATACCTTCTTAGAATGTACTAATGCTTCGTTAAAACATAATATAAAAAATTTGTGTCAACAAATTTGTGATAAAGGTTATGATTATAAAAGGGTTCAAGTGATGGCACCAATGTATTATGGAGAAAATGGAATTGATAATTTAAATAAAGAACTACAAGAAATCTTTAATCCGCCTCATCCTGACAAACGAGAAATTACGTTTAGTGATGTTGTTTTTAGGGAGAATGATAAAGTCTTACAATTAGTCAACATGCCTGATGAGAATGTCTATAATGGTGATATTGGAGTTATAAAAAGTATTATTTATGCCAATACTAGTAAAACTAAGAAAAATGAAATTCATATTGATTTTGATGGTAATATTATTAAATATACACCCAAAGATTTTATTAAAATTAAACATGCTTTTATTATTAGTATTCATAAATCACAAGGTAGTGAGTTTGAAGTTGTCATTATCCCAGTATGTAGTAGTTATAAGCGAATGCTCTATCGTAAACTAATCTATACTGGTATTACTAGAACTAAAAAGAAATTAATTTTAATTGGTGAACCATCATCTTTTGTTTATAGTGTTCACAATAATAATGAATATATTAGAAAAACATCTCTTTTAGATAAAATTTTAATGAAACTGAATAATAATCATAAATAAATCCAAAATATTATTGTATGCTATGCATACCATTATAGATTCTAACTAAGAAGGTGATTTTATGAAAATGATGAAAAATTTAACTCTAATAGCGTTAGGTGCAACACTTGTCGTAGCTTATCAAAAGTATAATGAACCATTAATGATTTCGCTAAAGCGAGCTGTTAAAAAAAGTGCTGACTGCACATGTGATGAGTTAGAAGATATGATGTAAAAAAAACCCAATGGGTTTTTTTTAATTCACAACAAAACAATAATTATGATATAATAAAATAGGTGATAAGATGAAAATAATAATTAGCGACTTTGATTTAACCTTTTTTACCGATGAATATTTAGAAAATATTAAATTGATTAATGAATTTGTAAATAGAGGTAATATGTTTATTATCGCAACAGGAAGAAATATAACTCATTTAGAAAAAGATATTAAAGGTTTTAATATCGATTATGCATATTTAATATGTAATGATGGCGGGATTGCTTTTGATTCACAAGGTAATTGTGTTTATCGTAAAGATATCGGCGAGACAATCGTTAAACCAATTTTTGAAATGTTAAAGAATGATTCTAATAATATCATTACTTTTATTGATAATGCGACTAATTATGTCAATGATCCAAATGCAAAAGCTAATGCTATAATCAGTCAGTATCGAGATATAGAAAAAGCAGATGTAATGTTAAATAATATAATATCTAAATATCCTAGTGTTCATGGTTATCTTAGTCAAAATTGGATTAATCTAACTCATGAATCAGTTAATAAAGCAACAGGTATTAAAGCTCTAGTTAAATTATTTGATCTAAATGAAGATAATATATATACGATTGGTGATAATATTAATGATTTAGAAATGATTAATGAGTATCATGGATATGTTGTTGAAAATGGAATTGATGAAATTAAAGTAATTGCTAAAGGAGTTGTTAAATCTTTTAAAGATTTAATCAAGATTGTTGATGAAAGTCATATCGATTAAACAACCTTGGGCATCACTAATCGTTCATGGTTATAAACCATATGAATATCGTAGTTGGAAAACATTATATCGAGGTGAATTATTAATTCATGCTAGTAAAACATATAATAAACAAGATGTCTTAAAATTTAATCATCTAGGAATTGATTTTCCTACTGGTTGTATTATTGGTAAAGTTATGTTAGAAGATTGTATTAAGGTTAGTCCTGAATTTAAAAAAAATAACCAACTAATCTATGGTTTAACCAAAGATTATGAAGGTTATGCTTGGGTTTTAACAAATCCCTTGTTCTTAGATAAAATTTATCTTAAAGGTCGATTAAATTTATGGGACTATGATTTAAAATAATTATTTATTTAAGTGCTTATTTAGCACTTTTTTTTTATCGTCTTGATTAATTGACTGATTATTTAAGTTTTCAATTTCTTGTTTCATCTCTTTTAATTGTTCGATTTCGTGATGATTATTTGATTTGTTATTCATTGCTTTAGTTTTTTCAAGCGTTTTTTTTTCCTCAGGTTTATTTATTTCATCTTTTTTAATTATTTCTTTCTTTTTCTCTTCATCAGCTAGATACTTTTGATAATAGCTCTTAGCCGTAAGCAATTGTAAAACAGTGGTGACAACAGTTAAACTAGGAATAATAAAACTTGGTATATGCATTGAGTTGGCTAAGTAACCAGAGACTAATAAAAGTGATAAGGAAGCTGTTTTAACTTTACCAAACATATTGGTTCTTGGAACATTTCCTTTTATTTTAGAAGTATAATTAATTTTACTGATAACAGCTTCTAATCCTAAATTAAACAA
This sequence comes from Bacilli bacterium, assembly GCA_028684735.1. Lineage (GTDB taxonomy): Bacteria > Bacillota_I > Bacilli_A > RF39 > UBA660 > UBA5364. The sequence continues at coordinate 3,186 of JAQUFI010000030.1, forward strand.
TAAATTAGGATAAATAAAAACTAATGGGACAATTAAACCGGCAGCAAAGATTTTATCACAAAAAGGATCTAAATCTTTACCAAATTCACTAATAGCATCATATTTTCTAGCAAAATAACCATCAAAAGCATCAGTTGCAGCGAAACCCGCGGTTAGTATTCCAGCTAATAGAAAATTTCCACTTAAAGCAGCTGGTGCAATAAAAAGGGGTGCAAACATTCTTGAACCAGTAAGTAGATTAGGAATTTGTTTTTTTCTTGTTTCTTTATGCTTTAAATCATTAAAACTATTCTTAAAATCTGCTTTTACTTTGGCCCACATTTCTTTGTTGGTTAATTGTTTTGTTTCCTTATCCATGATTTTCCCCCTTCAATGTTTTTATTTTAACATTTTTTATAGAAAAGTCAATGTTTTGTCAAAAAAGGTGTCATAAGACATATAATGTAATGTATTAATGAAAATTAATACAAGGGAAACTCGTAGTGCTACGGTTTCCTTTTTTTTGTGTCAATAAACGACAAATATCTTCAAAACCATGGAAATTACTATCTAAATTTGTTATAATTCTATTATAGAGGAGGGGATAAAATGAAAAAAATATTCAATTTATTTTTAACATTTATAATACTTATGGTTTCTTTTATCCCATTTGTACCTATTTATGCTAATGATTGCCTATATGAAGTAGCCGTTGCTTATGCAGTTAGTGACGAAAGATTAAGTTGTCATAATGATTATAATGCTGCTTATACAGCGATGAATAACTATAATTCAACTAAAACAGCAGTTGCAGTTATTAAACAAGGGACGAAAGTAATCAATGCAAGATATGCGATTGCTCGTATGAATACTAAGTCAGGTGACACGACAACTAACCTTTATGATACACCTTCTCAAAGTTTAGAAAGTACATATGTAGCTGGTAATTGGGGCGTCGATGCGGCTTTTATTGATTATCATAATAGTTATAAAAGAGCTAAAATAATGATTAGTGGTTATACAGGATATGTTAATATCAACGATATTGAAGTTGTGCCATTATCCCGAAAGGTTAATGACACATTATATATAACAGCTATCGAACCTATTCGTGTTAGAAAAGAACCTAATACAACATCAGATATTATTGCTCATGTTACTCAAGGTTCAAGTCATGCCTTTGATCCTTCAGCTACCATTAGAAAAGGTTATGGAGGATTTGATTGGTATAAAATTAAGTATGGAAGTGGATATGGTTATGTGGCTAGTCTTGGACCTACTTGGACCAAAGAAATTAAAGGTGATTTAAATACTTATTATACTATTTCTAATAATTTAATAACTCACCATATTCATGTTACTAATAAGTGGGGGGATAGTCATCTGGATTTAGGAACAGCACCATTTAAATACGATAGCCCAGGAGTTAAAACTTACTATTTAAAAAGTGGTATTCGTTATTACAGTTTTGATGGAAATTATTTTTATACAGATATTATGACAATGCTAGATGATTACCGAAATGGTAATTATAACAATTCATTAAATAAAGATTCCCCATATTTTAATTATTTTATGTATTTATCAAGTCGTTCTTTGACCGGTTATGGAGAAGATTTCTTTAATTCAATTATTAGAGGGAAAGGATATACGGCTAAACCAGTTAATGGTAAAGATTATGTTAATTCTGATGGAAGTTGGGTAGCAGGTAAAAACCGATCTGGATTATCACAAATGTACGGTATGGGCTATGCTTTTGTTAATAGTCAAAACACTTATGGTGTTAATGCTCTTCAAACCTTCTCTCACGCCTTAACTGAATCTGGTTCAGGAACGAGTGAAATTGCTTTTTATAAAAATAATATCTTTGGAATGGGAGCTTTTGATGGCGTGGCTTTTAATGCAGCAGTTGAGTATAGTAGTGTTGAAGAGTCAATCATGGATTATGCTTATCGACTTAGTTATGTATCTTCAGACAAAGCATCAAATAGTTATTCTAATCCGAAAGCTTGGGTTTACGCTGGTAGTCATCAAGGAAATAAAGGTAGTGGTGTAAACGTCCGATATGCATCTAATCCATATGCTGGTGAGCAACATGCTAGTCTTTCATTTGGTTATGATAGTGGTAATGGTGGATTAGATAATTATGCTAATACCTTAGGAATAAAAATAGGTTATGAAAATGTCCCTATTTATAAAAGGCCTTCAACTTCAAGTGCTGTTATTTATAAAGCCATGAATATGAATAGTACTTATGGAAGATCAATTGCAAATGTGGCTTTTATTGTTATTGATAAAGTATATGATCAAAATGGTAAAGCCTTTTATAAAGTTTTTACTGATCCTGCTTTAAATAGCAATCAGGATATTGCAACAGACATATATTATACTTTTGAAAATAGTTATGGTTATATTGAAGCATCTAAACTATATGTTCAAAATAATCAACCAGAAATAATAGCTTCTAATATTCAAATTAAATTAGATGATACTTTAACTGAAATCGACAATACGATTAAAAACAATGCGACAGCTAGTGATTACGAAGATGGGAATCTAACTAGTGAAATCGTATATGATGATAGTCAAGTTGACTATACTAAAAAAGGTATTTATCCATTAACTTATTCAGTTAAAGATAAATCAAATTTCAATGTAACTAAAGAGGTTACCTTAGAAATATTAGATCCAGAAGCTCCAATTATTAAATTTACAGAAGTTAGTATTCCTCAATATACTATATTTGATCCCAATAATGGTGTTGAAGTAATTGATGCTAACCCTAATGAATTAAGTGAAGTAACTTATACTGGTGAAGTTGATACAACTAAGGTTGGTGACTATATTTTAACTTATTCAGTAACCAATAAGTTTGGATTAACAACAACAGCTAAGAGAATCATTAAAGTTGTTATTAATGAAAGCCCATTAATTAATGTTACTAATAAGAAGGTTACTCAGTTTGACAGTATTAACTTATTAAGTGGTGTAACCGCAACTGATAAAGAAGATGGTAATTTAACTTCAAGTATTACTTATGAAGGAACTGTCAATACTAATATCGTTGGAGATTATCTAGTTACTTATAAAGTAAAAGATAGTGTTGGTCAAGAAACAGTTAAATCAATTACTGTAACCGTTGAAGAAAAGGCATATCTCAATAGAGATGGACAATTACACTCAGAGAGTTTAGTCTTAAATGAACAATCTAAATTATTAAAATTTAGTGGTTTCTTAAAAATAAATGGGATTGATATTACAGCTAGTACTAACATTAGATATGATTTAGTTTTAGAAAATCAATACGATAACTCAATTCAAGTAATTGGGCTAAATCGCTGGTTAGATAAAGTACCATTTACTACTAATAAAACAGGTTATGCTTGGTTTACCTCTGATATTAACTTAGATAATATTAGTGCAGGTGATTATACTGTATATGTACGAGCTAGAACTGGTAATTATGAAACTAAACAACTATTAAAGAATGTCTATTTTAAAGATAATATCTCAAATAAAATAACTTTAAATGGTAGAGGTTATCATTTCCGTAGTAATTATATGAATCGTCATATGCCTTTAGAATTATTTGTTCGTGATAATGGATTGATATCTTCTAAAAAGCAATCAATCTTATATAATATGTATAATCAATTTGTCAAAATGAATTTCAATAATACGATTTTAAATTTAAGAGGTGTTTCGCATACTATTGGTGGAAATTATGGTCTTGATCAAATCGTAACAAGAGAACTTATTATTGAAAATGTTGAGACTCTAGAAAGAGTTAAAAGAGTTAATATTGGTTCAATTACCAATGGAGATTATAAGGTTGTATTAAATTCACCTGATGGCTATAGTAAGACGAGGGCCTGGTATGATACTAATATCGATATTAAAGATCTAGATAAGGGTAGGTATGCGATTTATATTCGTACTATAACCGGTAATATCGATGACTATGGTGAAGTCTATGATATCTTATTTAAAGATTTAAATGCAACTGCAAATTACCAAAAAGATGGAATAAACTATCGTGCTAAAATAGAACGTAATAATGATAAAAGATTTAGACTAGAATTAGTTATTGAGTAAAAATGTATGTTAGATGAAAACAATATGATATAGTTAAATATTAATTATTGAATATTGTTTTCATTTTGAATAATCATAATAATTTGATATAATTAAAGAGGTGGGATTATGAAAAAAATAATAGGTATAACTTTAATTAGTATTGTTTTAGATCAATTAATTAAAATAATAATAACTAATAGTATTTCTTTTAATACGAGTATTGAAATAATAAAAGATTTTTTTTATTTAAGTTATGTTAGAAATTATGGGGCTGCTTGGAGTATTTTAAATGGTCAAGGGACTTTTTTAATTATCGTAGCTTTTATATCAATGTTCTTAATCTATTTTTTATTAATTAGACAACAAAAATTAAAGCATTATGATATAATTTGTTATGGGTTGTTATATGGTGGGATTATTGGCAATTTAATCGATCGTATAAGACTAGGTTATGTTATTGATTACTTAGATTTTAATCTTATAGGTTATAGTTTTCCTGTTTTTAATTTAGCGGATTCATTGATTGTGATATCTGTTTTCTTAATTGTGATAGGATTATTAAAGGAGGAAAAAAATGGAATATCAAGTAAGTGAATTAGAACAAGGAATGCGAATTGATAAATACTTAATGAATAAAATGAATATTAGTCGTAATAAAGTTCAAAAGATTATTCAAGGTGGTCATGTTTTAGTTAATGAAGAAAGTGTAAAAAATGGCTATATTATTAAAATAAATGATCTAATTAATATAGAATACATCGAAGAAGAAATTCATATTAAACCTGAACTAATGGATTTAAATATCGTTTATGAAGATGATGACATCATCGTTGTTAATAAAGACAATGGAATGGTTGTTCATCCAGCCATAGGTAATAATAGCGGTACTTTAGTAAATGGATTAATGGCTTATAGTAATTCGCTTAGTTCTAAGAATGGAAATTTTAGACTAGGTATTGTACACCGAATAGATGCCTATACAACAGGTTTATTGATGGTTGCTAAGAATGATATAGCTCATGATATATTAGCTGAGCAACTAGCTCAAAAAACTGTTCATCGAGTGTATGTGGCACTCGTTTGGGGTATCATTAATAATGATACCGGAACCATTGACGCTCCAATTGGAAGGGATCCTAAAGACCGTAAAAAAATGGTCGTAACTGATATTAATAGTAAAGATGCAGTTACTCATTTTAAAGTATTAGAAAGATTCAAAGAGACAACCTTAATTGAATTACGATTAGAAACTGGTCGAACTCATCAAATAAGAGTTCATATGAATTATATTGGTTATCCAATTGTCAATGATCCAGTATATGGAAGAAAAAAACTAATCGATCAAACAGGACAATGTTTACATGCTAAAGAACTAGGTTTTATTCATCCTAAAACGAAAGAATATATGGAGTTTAATAGTGAATTACCACCATGTTTTACAAATATTCTTTCAAAGTTTAAATAAATCTTTACTAAGATAATGAAAAAAGATAAAATAGATAATGACAGGAGGTAATTATGGGTAGTGTTGTTATAAATAAGAATGAAGAAATAGCTATTAAATTATTACATTATTTCATTGTTGAACAAGGTTATAATCCCATTGTTTTACACGGTGTTAAAGATGAAATATGGTTAGAAAATTTAAATGGTGATTATAAAGTTATTAGAATTGTTTCAGGTTATATTCATAATGATGAGCAATTTAATTTTGATCTTTTTAAAACCAAAGAAATTGTTAAAAAGATTCAACGAAAGACTTTGTCTTTAAATATAAATACGTTAAATATTTTTATTAATTTAGGTGATAATGTTCATCTAAGTAATTTTAATGCAATTGGTAATATTAATTCTATTCATATTAAAGAAGAAGAGGATATCGATAGTTGTGAAGTGCTGGTTAAAGAATTTCCAACCATTACGAAAAAAACCAATTTTAAAGAAAAAGGAATGGAATTATTTGTTAAACTAACAAATGATATAAATCAAAAAGGTAAAGATGACGCAGTACGAGCTGAAGAAGTCTTTTCGAAGAAAAAACCATTCATCACTTATCTTATTATTGCTATAAACACAGTTCTTTTTTTGGCTATGTATTTGTTTGGTAAAGGTAGTACTGATGCTTATACGCTAATAAATTTTGGGGCTAGTTTTCCAGAGTTAATTAAAGCGGGAGAATATTACCGATTAATAACGAGTGCTTTTCTTCATATTGGGCCACTTCATTTTCTCGTTAATAATTATGCCTTATATGTTTTAGGTCCTCAATTAGAGAGTTTCTTTGGTAAAACTAAATTCACTATGATTTATTTATTCTCAGCCATTACTGGGAATCTATTATCGATGTTATTCTTTGAAGGAATTAGTGCGGGCGCTAGTGGTGCGATCTTTGGACTCTTAGGAGCATTGTTGTATTTTGGTTATCATTACCGTGTCTACTTAGATAATGTAATTAAATCTCAAATTATTCCGATTATTCTTATTAACCTTATCATTGGTTTTTCGATTAGTGGAATTAATAATGCCGCTCACATTGGAGGACTATTTGGTGGTACAATTATTTCGATTGCTTTAGGAGTTAAATATAAATCAACTGACTTTGAAAAATTAAATGGTTGGATTATAACATTAATTTTATTAGGATTTTTAATTTATATGGCATTTATAATTTAAAAAAATTAGATAATTCTAATTTTTTTTATGTAATAATCGGATGATTAAATGGATAAGATTTATTGAGGGGATAAATATGCATAATGAATATATAACCACAAATTGTATTACCGATAAAAAAGACAAGTTAACTTTATTAAAGTATTCTAATATTGATATTACCAAAATAAGTAAAGTATTAAAACCAATAACCGTAGATTTAATGGACCAATATTATAATCATGCTAAAGAGTTTCATAGTTTAAACAAGGAAAATAAAAAGTATCAAAAAATAAAACCATTAGTCTATGAACAATTAAAAGATATGGAATTTATTAAAGGAAAATTTATTGAGTATTTTTCTAAACCGGGTTTTAAAACTAAAGAAGATTTATTTACTTATATTTTTGCTTTTCAAATTCCTGAAATATATTTTAATGAATATTTATATAATGTTTTACTAGGATCACTCAAAGAAGAATGCGATGAATTATTTTGGGAAAAATATAAACTCTATCAACATGAAGCAAGTGGTGTTGGTTTTTCTGATGTTTATATTCTTCGAAATCCAGATAATACGATTGGAATTGGTATGGCAAATCATGATTTTAGTTCTTCAATTAAAACAATAAATGATAGTCTAAACAGTAGGGTAAGTAATAATGAAAGAATTAATAATAAGTTAAACCTTATTAAAGATTTTAATATTGTCTTAAAAAATTATTATTGTGAAGATTTTGCTTTTTTTAATAAACCCTATCAAGATAGTATTAATGAATTAGTAGATAATATTAAAGTTGCTCGAGATTTTGAAAAACCTAAACAACTAATTAAACGCAAATAAAAAATAGGAATTTTCCTATTCTTTTTTATAACTTTCGATATAAACCAATGGCTTTTCCTAAGATAGTTACATTATCTAAGATAATCGGTTCCATTGTATCATTTTCTGGTTGTAATCTAAAATAATTACTTTCTTTATAAAAAGTTTTTAATGTTACTTCATTTTCATCGGTCATGGCGACAACAATTTCACCATTACGGGCTACATTCTTTTTTTCTACAATAACAATATCTCCATCAAAAATACCAGCATTAATCATACTTTCACCACTGACTTTTAAAGTAAAGACTTCTTTATCACGTGGTACTAAGTAACTAGGTAGGGAAAAGTATTCATCAGGATGTTCAATTGCTTCAATTGGACTACCAGCCGTAATTTTGCCTAAAAGAGGAACATCAATAATTGTTTCAATTTTAGGTTCAAATTCATTATCTACTAATAATTCAATGGCTCTATTTTTTGATTCCTGTTTACGAATAAACCCTTTATCTTCAAGATTGTTAAGATGAGCTTGGATGGTAGCAGGTGATGAGACTCCTAAAGCACTACCGATTTCTCTAACAGTAGGTGGGTAACCGTGACTAACAATATATTTCTTTATATAAGTTAGGGTATCATCTTGTCGTTTCGTTAAATTATCCAATATGGAACCTCCTTTTTACATTACATGTACATTATAGCATATCAAATATTAAAAGTCAAACATTTGTTTGTTTTGGGCCTTGACACGAACAAATGTATGTGTTAAGATAATGATAACAAAGGAGGTAACATATATGAAAGAAATATTAAAATGCAAGGCTGTTTGGGGGTTACTTATATTTGTACTTGCTTTTGCTTATATTGGAAGTTCACCAATTTATAGTATCGAGGAAGAAGTAAAAGAAATTGATAAAACCGTTATTTCCATGAATAATAAATAAAAAATCCTTTATTATATATTAATAGTTTGGTATAATTAATATATAATTATTGGGGTGAAAAAATGGAAAATAAAATTATAAATAATATTAAATCACTAGGTATTGATATGATAAGTGAAGCAGGTAGTGGTCACCCAGGTATTGTTTTAGGGGCAGCACCAATTATCTATACTTTATATTCTAGACATATGAATGTTAGTCTTAATGATCCTAATTGGGTTAATCGTGATCGATTTGTAATGTCAGCTGGTCATGGTTCTGCTTTGTTATATGCAACCTTATTTATGGCTGGTTTTGATATTAAATTAGATGATCTTCGTAAATTTAGAAGAAGTGGTTCAAACACCCCTGGTCATCCTGAAGTAGGAGTGACACCTGGTGTTGATATGACTACTGGTCCATTAGGGCAAGGATTTGCCAGTGCAGTCGGCATGGCTTTAGGTGAAAAAATATTAGAAGAAAGAACTAACTTTCCTAAGAAAGGTAAAGATATCTCCTTAATTAATTATAATGTTTACTGTTTAGTTAGTGATGGGGATTTAATGGAAGGAATAAGTTATGAAGCAGCTTCCTTAGCTGGGACTTTAAACTTAGATAATTTAATTGTTTTATATGATTCTAATAATATTAGCTTAGATGGTGATACCTCCAATACTTTTATTGAAAATGTATGTGGTCGATTTGAAGCAATGGGATGGTATACTGATACGGTCAAAAGTGTCAATAATGTTTATGAAATTGATAAGGCGATTGATAAGGCTAAAAAAGCGGGTAAACCAGCCTTAATTGAATTTAAAACTATTATTGGAGAGGGTTCCTTTTTAGCGGGTACTAATGAAGTTCATGGAAAAGTCTTGGAAAAAGAAGATGTTGAAAATATTAAAAGGAAATTAGGTATACCTAATGAAACTTTTTATTATGAAAATGATGCCATGAATGTTTTTAAAAATATGATTATTGAGCGAGGTTCTCGCAATTATGAAATATGGAGTCGTAAGTATGATGACTATATTAATGAAGTCTTAGGTGGCGATAAAAGCAAAATAAATTATTTATTTAATTCTAAAATGTATTTTGATTTAGCAGCCGAAGATTGGCAATTTGAAACTGATGTTAAGGAAGCAACAAGAGTTAGTAATGGATATATTATGAATAAAATTGCAGCTTTAATTCCTAATTTTGTTGGAGGAAGTGCTGATTTGTCATCTTCAACTAAAACTTACTTAAGAGAATATGGTGATATTACTGACAATCATTTTGAAGGAAGAAATATCTGGTTTGGTGTTAGGGAACATGCGATGGGAGCTATTTTAAATGGTTTAGCTTTAACTAATTTAAGAGTCTTTGGATCTACTTTTTTATCATTTGCAGATTATCTTAAACCTGCAATGAGGATGTCGGCTCTAATGTCTTTACCAGTATCATATATATTTACGCATGACTCAATAAACATTGGACAAGATGGTCCTACACATCAGCCAATTGAACAATTAGCAATGTTACGATCTACGCCTAACTTATTGGTCTATCGTCCAGCTGATGCTAGAGAAGTTGTTGGTTGTTGGAACTGTATGATAAATATGAATTTAACTTCATCTTTGATTTTATCACGAAATGAAGTACCATTATTACAGAATAGTAGTATTAATAATGTCGTTAAAGGGGCATATGTTGTCAGACAAGAGACGTCTCGTTTAAGAGGTGTCATTATTGCAACTGGTAGTGAAGTAAATACGGCTATTAATGTTGCTAATTCTTTAATGCGTGAAAAAAATATGGATATAAGGGTTGTCAGTATGCCTTGTATGGAATTGTTTTTAGTCCAAGATGAAGAATATCGTAATGAAATATTACCAATTGGGGTTAAAGTAATTGTAATTGAAGCTGGTTCTTCATTTGGTTGGGATCAATTTGTCTATAACCGAAATTATTTGATTACGGTTGATCATTTTGGGATTAGTGGTACAAAAGATGAAGTATTAAAATATTGTGATTTTGATTTTGAAACAATTAAATCAAAGGTTGAAGGACTATTAAAATAGTCTTTTTTTATAACATAAGAATATATTAGTATTGATAAAGTTTTAGAAATTTAGTAAAATGATTATAGGAGGCTTGATTATATGGAATGGGGAGCACTTATTTTAGATATCCTAAAAGTAATAGGACTATTACTTGTTGGTGGGGTGATTGGTTTTTTTATCGCTCGTAATTATATGAAGAAATATTTAAAGAAAAATCCACCAATTAATGAACAAATGATTAAAGCAATGATGACACAAATGGGAAGAACACCTAGTCAAAAGCAAGTAAATCAAATGATGAAAACAATGTCGAAGTATATGGATTAATATGAGAAAACCAATTATTGGAGTCATTCTAAATGAACAGCAAACACCAATGGGAAATCATATTAGAGGTATATATAGTAATATAAATAAAGTAATTAGTGAAAATGATGGTATTGCCCTTGGAATTGCCAGTCCTCAAACTAATTCTTTTTTTAACCTTAACATTAATTCGACACCCGCCATTACTGATGAAGAATTTGAGGATATGAAAGTATTGATTGATTGTTGTAATGGTATTATATGCCAAGGTGGAGATGATTTTTTTGACTATGATTTAAAAGTTGTGGAGTATTGCCACAAAAACGATATCCCCTTACTAGGAATCTGTTTAGGGATGCAAACGATGTCGTGCTTATTTAATGGTTATATGGAAGACATTGGAAACGATAATCACAAACAAAAAAGCAATTATGTTCATGAAATTAAGATTAATTCTGAATCGTTGTTATTTAAGATATTAAATAAATTATCAATTAAAGTTAATAGTTCTCATCGTTTTAAAGTAACTAAAACTGATCTAAATATATCTGCTTATAGTAGTGATGGAGTTATCGAAGCTGT
>JAQUFI010000097.1 GCA_028684735.1 Bacilli bacterium
TCCAATATAAAAATTAAACCACCTACTCGGATTTGTTTACTAGATATTGGTTTATCTTTTTTCCATTTCAATCCCAGAGTTAAAGCTAAAATAGGAATAAAAGCACCTAACCAGTAATTACCGGAACTACCTACATCAATATTTAAGCTCTTTAAACTAACTGAATCATTATTATTGGCATCATTAATTATTGTTTCTTTTCCACATTTTGCACAAAATCTCGATTCTTCATTTATTTGATTACCACAATTTTGACAATGCATTGTTATGCCTCCCTTAATTTATTATTAAGTTGTTTCCCACATTTACTAGAGTACATAAACTTACCTCTTATTATTATCATTATTATATCATAAGTAGTTCCTAGTAACTACTTATGATTCATTTATTTTTGACGAATGTAAAAATTTGTAAACAAAAAACGGAGCCTCTCGGCTCCTTCAGGGGGCGACTAAAATTAAAAAGAGGATTGTTGAAAATCCCCGTAATATCGACATATAACTCATATAGAGTTTAATAAAATTTAACTGAAAATTGATAAATTTATATTAATTTGATGGGTGGCTGATGGGTAGAAATATCCATCAGTTATTTTTCATTTTTTGATTTAATATTCCTAAATCTCTTTTGCTTTCTTTTTTATCAAATCTATCAAAAATCTTATCCTGACTATCTGAACTCCAATATACTTTTAGATTTTTTTTAGCCCTAGTAATTGCTGTATAAAAAATATTCTTTGTTATTCTATCTTCTATATTGGCTGTTATAACTACTTTAACACTATCATATTCTAATCCTTGTGCTTTATGAATTGATATTGCATATGATAAATTAAAAGGAATAATATGATCATACTCATTTTCATCATCATCCTTATCCTTAAATTCATTTACTTTGAATTTAATTATTATTTTATCATCCTTGTCACTATTAATTAACTGTATATCACCAGGAACAAATATTTTTCTAATCGAATTTTCATCAATTTCTATTGAAAACCACATTGAATTTTCATCTTCTTCTATATCAGTTATTATTCCCTTTAAATTGTTATAAAGGAATCCGTTGAATCTTGGACAATCATTAAATAAAACTGGATCACCAACTTTAAAAGTATCTACACCGAAATTAAATTCTTTATTTTGGTTAGTATTTTGCATTACTTTATTAATATTATTAATACCGTACATTCCATCATAATTTAAACATAAAATTATTTCTTCTGGTGTTGTTCTTGTAAATATATTTTTAGATACCTCTTCAGAGTACTCTTTATTACTCATAATAGATATTGCTCGTTTATCATTATCTCTAACACAACTCCATAAATCTAACAAATCATCATCAGTAGTTCTATGAGTCATTTCTAATTCGTAAGAAATACCACTTTTAAAATATCTACTGCATATTTGAAACCAGTTTCCATATCTGATTGATTCTATTTGATATATATCGCCTACCATAATGATTGCCTTATATTTTGTCTTATTTAATATTGTTAACATATCATTATTACTAATTGTACTACACTCATCTATAATTAATATTTCACATTCTTCATCATAATTTTTTGTAAAATTATTTACAGTCATTATATTTAAATTATTGTCAGATTCTAATCTATCATTCAAATTTGAAACAGCTGTATTCGTATTTGCAATTATACATTTTTTATAATTTATAAATGCACCAGATAGCAATTCTATCATTTTAGTTTTACCAGTTCCTGCAGGCCCATATATAAATGCTATAGAACCATTTTTTAAAATATCTTTTAAAATTCTTTCTTTATCATTTGAAATAGATTCATCAAGCAATAAATCCATATAAAAATCAACTATATTATTTAAATCAGAATTTAATATATTTGAATATTCTTCTAATTTTTTTATAATTGCCATGGATTTTTTTTCATATTCTTTAATATAAATAAAATTATCATCTAAAACCAATATGCTATCAGTATTTGGTAATCTAGAAAGTATTTTATTATTATATTTTTCCACAAGTTTTGGAATATTATCAAAATATCCTATTTCATCAACAGGTGTATATAATTCATCATTGCTTTCAGTATTATTTCTTATGTGAGAATATAATAATTCATCATCTCTATTTTCTACATCTATTGCCTTAATTAAATCATAAAACTGAGGATTATGATTATGAAGTGACATTGCAAATGGCATAGCATCAAACATTCCGCTCTTTTTATGAATATATAAATTACTTAAATATCTATGTGGTTCTGTTCCGATTTGATCTCTAATTATTGTGTTTACCATTTTTGAAGTTAAATATCTTAAAATATTACATCCACTCTTATTATTTTTTATTATTTCTCTTATCTTTATTAACATCAAACTTATATAATGATTTTCAGCATCTTTTTTAATATTATCAATTACTAAATCAAATTCATTGTGTTCCAAACATAAAATTTGTTTAATTGTACATTGATTATCTGTTAAATAATCCATCAAATTACGATATTCTTTATATTTTTCATCAAAACTGCGAGTTTCACCTAATATCTTAAAAATGTTTTTTAACTCACAAACTCTTATTGCAATCTTATAAGATGTAATTACCTTTATTTTCACTTTACCTACATTTAAATCTACAAAATCGTCTACTGAAGTTATATTTACAGAATAATTATCTGGAATATATTCTTTTGAATAAAATGTTAATCTTTCAAATTTATTATTATAATCTGTTGCTTTCGATAACGTTATTTCATAATAAATATTTCCTTTAGAATATATTGTATTAATTTTTTCAACATAAAACTTTCCCTTAATTGATTTTTTATTAGTAACATCAATGTTTTCGACTTTGTCACAAATAATATCATAATTTTCTTTCATAGATTTATCATCATAAACAGGAAATAAATCTATATTATTAATAATATCAAAATCAAATTCTTCTTTTAATAATTTTTTTATTAAGCATATGTATCTATAATAATATTTTACTAGTCGTTCTGCACTATCTTCATTAGGTGTATAATGCGATGCAGTTCCTTGTAAATAACTATGAAAATCAGATAAAAATTTATATTTTTTAAGTCCTTTTATCGCTTCAAATGAATCATTAACATTTTCATAATGTGTATCTAAAGTTAAATTATTTATTTTATTATTCAAAAGAATCACAACATCCTCAACCAAATTTCTTAACTGAGATAAAATATTTTCTGATAAAAATCCTTTATCTTTAAGACAAGAATCATAATAAAATATATTTTTTTCAATTACTTTAGATATATATGATATTTCTTTTTCCGGCATAATTCTTGCCATAATATTACCTCCTATAAAAAAAGAGCATATCCCATCTTAAACATAAAATATACTCTATTGTTTTTATTATATCTCATTTTTCCATGACATTATGACATTATATATATAGATATCTATTTTATTGTATCCAAAG
>JAQUFI010000098.1 GCA_028684735.1 Bacilli bacterium
GAAAAATTGATATTCCTCTTGATAACGTTGATTTAGTTAGTTTCTCAGCTCATAAGTTTTTCGGACTTAAAGGGATTGGTTGCTTAGTTAAAAAAGATAAAATTTTATTAGAGCCATTAATTCATGGCGGTAAAAGTACAACTATTTTTAGAAGTGGAACTCCAGCCTTACCATTAGTTGTTTCATTAGCTAAAGCTTTACGTTTAGCATATGATGATATGAATAATAAAATTAAAAAGGTTAAAGAATATAATCTTTATTTAAAAGAAAAGTTAAGTACATATGATAAAGTTAGAATTAATAGTAATGATATTTGTTCACCATATGTATTGAATCTTAGTATTCTTGGTGTAAAACCAGAGACATTTGTTCACGCATTAGAAGAAGATAATATTTTTATCTCAACTCAAAGTGCATGTTCGACTACTAATACTGCATCTAAAGCTGTTTTAGCACTTACAAATGATTCAGAAAGAGCCAACTCATCGATTAGAGTTAGTCTTTCGTATGTTACTACAAAAGAAGAGTTAGAAGAATTTCTAAAAGTGTTTGATAAATGTTATCATTCACTAGTAATGATGAGTAAGTAAGATGAAGATTGTAAGAATAAGTGCTATATGGTGTGGCGGATGTTTAGTTATGAATAAAGTATGGAATGAAATAAAAAAAATATATCCTGACGTAGAAATAATTACTTATGACTATGATATGGATAATGATTTAGTAGAGGAACTTAATGTTGGAGATATTTTACCGGTTGCTATTTTTTATAAAGATGACAAAGAAGTAACACGTCTAATTGGAGAAAAAAGTAAACAAGAAATTATCTCAATAATTAATAATATAGAAGAGGTACAAGATGAAGTTAATTAAAAAAATAATATTAATTCTATTTGTTTTTGTAGCTTTACCATTTATGGTAGATGCTAAAGAAAACGTTAATATATATTTATTTCATGCTAGTTGGTGTCCTCACTGTAAGGATGAAATAGAGTTCCTTAATAAAATTGAAGATGAATATGATAATATAAAAATATTCAAATATGAAGTAGGCGGTAATACAGAAAATGCCAAATTAATGAGTAAAGTAAAAAAGGGGTTAGGATTACCAGCTGATGGCAGTATCCCTTTTACCGTTATTGGTGAAAAAGTCATATCTGGTTATGGTAATGAAAATTCAACGGGTGAATTAATTAGGTTAATGATTAATTATTATTCTGATAATCCACATCGTGATGTGGCTAATGAAATTATTATTAAAGGAAAACTTATTAATCAAATTAAGGATCCTGAAGATTTAAAAATTATATATGATTATGGTAAGAATAAAAATAATGAGAATGAGAAAAGCGAAACTAGAAATATTCCATTACTAGGGGATATTGATGCTAAAAAGGTATCATTACCTTTATTATCTGTTGTATTAGGATCAATTGATGGGTTTAATCCCTGTGCAATGTGGATTTTACTCTTTCTAATTAGTATGCTAATAGGTACTAATAATCGTAAAAGAATGTGGACCATCGGACTAACGTTCATTGGTACATCAGCCTTAGTATATATGTTATTTATGGTTGCATGGTTAAAGATTGTCTTAACAATTACCGAAACAAGAGCTGTTATGATTCTTATTTCATTAGTGGCTTTAATTGGTGGTGCCTTTAATTTATATAACTACTTTAAAGCACGAAAAAAAGATAATGGATGTCATGTTGTTAAAAATGAAAAAAGAAATAAAATTATCAATCGCATCCGTACCTTTACTAGTGAAAAAAGTTTAATTTTAGCTATCATAGGAACAATAGCATTAGCATTCTCAGTTAATTTAGTTGAACTAGCATGTTCAGCAAATATACCTGTAGTTTTCACCCAAATATTAGCAATCAATGGCTTATCGACTTTTGAAACGGCTATATATATATTAATTTATATTTTCTTTTTCTTACTCGATGATCTAATTGTTTTTGCAATTGCGATGAAGACCTTAACGGTTACTGGTATTACAACTAAATATAGTAAATATTCTCATTTAATAGGGGGAATATTAATGATTATTATTGGTTTATTATTAATATTTAAACCCGAACTACTGATGTTTGCTTTTTAAATAAAAAAGAAGTAGAATTTTCTACTTCTTTTTTATTCTACCGTAACTGATTTAGCTAAGTTTCTCGGTTTATCAATATCACAACCTCTTAATTTAGCAACTTCATAAGCAAGTAATTGTAATGGAATAACCGTTAAGATAGATTGGATAATAGGGTGGACTGAAGGAACAACTATCTTATGGTTAATAAAGTCATAATCATCATCTAATTTCATTGTTGTAACTAATATAACATTTGCACCTCTTGCTTTAACTTCTCTAATATTACTAATTGTTTTAGTAGCAATAAATTCATCAGTTACAATAGCAATAACAGGTGTTCTATCTTTTATTAAAGAAATAGTCCCATGCTTCAATTCACCAGCTGCATATGCTTCACTATGGATATAAGATATTTCTTTTAGTTTAAGGGTTCCTTCCATTGCAATGGCATAATCAATTCCTCTACCAATAAAGAATATATCGTTTTGTTTGTATATCTTTTTAGCGATATTCTTATAACTTTCTTTTAAAACTTCTTCAATTAATAATGGTAATCGACGAATATCTTGAGTTATTGTTTCTAGTTCCTTTTCTTTAATAGTTTGACGAGATATACCGATATTTAAAGCAATTAGGGAAAACATTGCCGCTTGAGCTAAATAAGCTTTAGTTGTAGCTACGGCTATTTCACATCCAGCCTTAATATATAATACTTGTTTTGCTTCTCTTGCGATTGAACTACCAACCACATTAACAATGGCTAGTGTATCTATATTATGTTCTTTAGCTTTACGAAGGCAGGCTAGGGTATCAGCAGTTTCTCCAGACTGAGAAACTAAAATAATTAACTTTTTCTTATTAAAAAATAGTTTTTTATAACGATACTCACTAGCTATTTCAACATTAACCGGCATATTAGCATAATTTTCAATTAATATTTTACCAATTAATCCTGTATGATAAGCACTACCACAAGAAACAATATCAAATTCATTATATTTACTAAAGTCAGGCATTTTATCTATTAAACCATCAATACCATCATCGATATAAGGAAACATTGTTTCTTTAATAACTTCTGCTTGTTCGTTGATTTCCTTTAACATAAAGTGCTCATAACCATTTTTCTCAGCTGTTTCAACGTTCCCACTAAAAGTATAAATCTTTTTATTATCTATTTCTAATTTATTGTTATAAATAGTAATATTATCACGATTCATTTTAATGATATCGTAATCATTTAGAATCATATACTTATTAGTATATTTTAAAATAGCAGGTATATCACTAGCAA
>JAQUFI010000099.1 GCA_028684735.1 Bacilli bacterium
AAAAGAAAAGGAAACTCTAACTGATGGTAGTAAAATATTTACAATTCATAATGAACCAGTTTATCTTGTTAGAGGGGATAAATCTAATATTAAAATTACTACTAAGGATGACTTATTAATTGCTAAAGCACTATTAAAAAGAAGTTATAAATAACTTCTTTTTTAAACTTCCTGTTCTTCTTCTCTTTCTCCAGTAACATGATCTCTTACATAATCATAGAAACTTAATACCGTATTTACTTCTTCATCGGGAATAGAAATAAACTTTGGTGTATCACCAGTTAAATCAACTTGTGATATACACATATTAACCATTTCACTAGTTAAATCATCATTTAAAGTATAAACAACATAATCTTTATTGTATTCTTCGATTCTAAAGTTTGCTACGACATCGACAACAATGGCATTATTATTTTCATCATATACAGTAATACTATTTTTCATTATGCTGCTTTTCCTCCTTTATTAAGGGTATCCTTAAATTCATTTAAATCTTTAGAAATATTTTTAGCATCTTCAACAATGTTACCATCTGGGATAACCACTGACTCACTACTACCATCTTTTTGAACAATTGTTCCTTCAATTAAATCCCTTTTAATATCTTTAATAACGACTTTCTTAAGTAGCTTACCACATTCCTCAACTAGTTTAGCTAAAACGGGAGTTGCTGCGATTGTACATAATTCTCCAAATGGTCCATCAACAGGACAAAAAATCAAGGCTACTGTAGCTGCTGACCCCGCTACAACTACAGATTGCGTTGCGACATTAATAGCTTTATCAAACTTTTCTTCAAATTCCTTAGATTTACCAGTTTCAATAATCTTTTTTTCATACCATGATGAAAACTTTTCTTTTGTTTTTCTTGGTTCTTGTACGATAATTGTACCACTCATATTATTCCTCCTATGTTTACATTTTACCACATTTTTTTCGTTATTCAAATATCTTTTAATTATATTATATATTTACAAAAAAAGATGATAGATCATCTCTTCCTTCTAAATATAATATCAGTTGCTTTTTGAATAAAATCTTGAATAATAGTTAAACATGATTTCTTAGTATTACTGTCTGGTTCATCTATATCAGGAATAGGCATCTCGTTTTCTTCGATAATTAATAATTTATCTTTAAAAACATAATCATATGGGTCTATAGTATTACCATTAACTATAATCTCAAAGTGAAGATGCCCACCAAATGCATATCCAGTTGCTCCCATAAAAGCTAAAACATTATTTACATCAACTACTTCATTCACTTTTACTTTAATTGTATTATAAGCTAAATGAGCATATCTAGATAAGATACCATTGTTATGATCAATCACAATATAATTACCATAGTCACCATAATTAGAAGGATCATTGTTAGTGTAGTTTTTATTAGATACTATTTCTATTACCTTACCTTTAGCAATTGGAATAATCCAATCTAAGATATTTTTCTCACCATCATTAGCAGTAACATCAATTCCAATATGTTCAATATTATAACCTTGTGTAAGTATGGTATCATGGTTTTTAGTAAGTTTTCCCGTAATATCACCTCTATAAGATAAAGTATTCAGTTTTGAAGAATTAATGATAAAAAATTTCTTATACAACCTTTATGATTACTTATTTATCTTAATTTTAGTTCTTAAATAATCATACCCTAAAGCTGAGATGATGAATAGAAAGGCTTGAGGTGCATAAGCATACCGAGGAGCTATTTCAATTAATAAATAAACCCCAAAATATACTAATACAATTATCATAAATAATAATGCTTTTTCACTTTTTTTATTTTTCAAATAATATATGACTCCTAATAGAAACATTATTAAAATTGATATAATCATTATTTGATTAATATTATTAATAACATTATAGAATATATTAAAGTCACCTTTTTTTTCTAAAACAGGTTGATATTTAAAACTACCAACTGACCACTTTAAATCATGATTTGTCCATAAGATAACAGACTTTTTAAGGAATAAAACAGGTACTCTTTCAATACTACCTAATGATCTTTCCATTAATTCTTCTTTTGCTATATCCTGTTTATTTATACCGGAATACTTACTGGCATCACTAGGGCTATATACTCCATTTGTTTCATGATTAAAACCTAGTACAAACTTCCAAACAGGGTTTTTGTTTTCTAAACCACTGGGACTAATATTAGTTTTAACTAATAAAGTTGAAGATGTATTAAAAATTATAAAGTAAGTTACTAAAATTATAACGAAACCTAATATATTTTGTTTATAGTTATTCTTTTTACTAGTTACAAAAAGATAGATAATTAAACTAGTTATTATAACGATTATCTCAGGCCTTATTATATTAGCAATAGCTAGAAATATACCTACCATAATATTTTTAAAATAAGGATTAATGTTCATAAACCTTTTGCCTATTAAAATATAAAGTGCTAGCAGAATAAAGAATAATGAAACATGTTGGTTAGTTAAAACCGTATTTAATAATAATGGAAATGGAAAGAATACATATAAAAGACTAACTATCTTTGATGCTTTTTCACTGGCTATTTCTTTCGCTATTAAGTATATTAAAACTGTTATTCCAACTGTAAAAAGACAATTAACTATCTTTAGAAAGATAACACTATCAATAATTTTAAGTAACATAGTCATATATATTGTATGCCCCATTTGATATCCCCAAGTAATAATGTATCCAGATGTTGTATAACTCATGTCATCACTTAATAATTGACGAGCAGTGTTATACATTACTGCAAAATCAGAAGTTATTGGAGTATCAATTACTAATATAATGATTACTCTAACTACAAATGAAATTATAAATAATAATAACCAAAATCTTTTAAAGTTAAATTTTTCACTTATATGGATTATTCCTGCTATAACTAAAAGTGTAATTAAAACCCCGTTCTTTCCTAAATAATAACATAATACTAAACTAAAACATGTAATTAATAAATATAAAATAATCTTTTTTATAATTTCCATACTTTCTCCTTTTATATTAATGTATTACATGGATGCTCTAAACTACTCAAAGTATAACACTAATTAAATTAAAAATCAAAAAAATCAATACAAAGGTATTGATCTTTTAAATTATATTTGGTGCAAGAAACGGGACTTGAACCCGCACAGAATTGCTTCCACAAGCCCCTCAAACTTGTGTGTCTACCTATTCCACCACTCTTGCAAAAAGTAGCCTAAGCTACTAATTTTTTAATGCTTTAAACATTTTCTTCCATAATCCAGCTGAAGAATAGTTTAATATTCCTACTTTATATATTTTTAATCCATATTTAATTAATAAGTAATTAGTTACAATAATTAAAATTATTGAAACAAATACATCAATTATACC
>JAQUFI010000031.1 GCA_028684735.1 Bacilli bacterium
ATATAATTAAAGATAGTAATGTTTTAAGAAAAAAATGGATAAGCTATGCCAAAAAAAACAGTTATGCTAAAGATTTAGATTTTGATGAAACAATAAAATGTTTGGAAGATTTTATAAAAGTAATAACACCGACATTTACATAGGAGACAAACTATGATAAGACAATCTTTTTTGTATTTGTCAAAAAGATTTCAAATTTAAAACTTGATAAAAATATTTTATTAGTAATTGAAATAGCTATAAGAACCACTTTAGAAATCATTGAATCACATTACTAATAGAAATTAGACTATCTAACAGTCTTTTTTTTTGATAAGATATAAACAAGGAATTGATGTACATGAAACTATATTTATATGATTGGGATGGAACTATTTATGATGGAGATTCTTCTGCTGATTTTTTTATGTTTTGTTTAAAGAAAGATAAGAAGTTAATATTTCATTTATTTAAATGTATTATGCCTTTTATTAAATATAAATCTAAATATATTAATATTACAGAGTTTAAAGAAGAAGTGTTTTCATTTTTAAAGACTATTGATAATGTTGATGATTATGTTAAAGAGTTTTGGGATATAAATGAATATAAAATAAAAGAGTTTTATTTAAATAAAGACCATTCAAAAGATATCATAATATCTGCTTCGCCTGAATTTCTACTAGAGCCCATTTGTAAAGAATTAAAAGTTAAAGATATGATAGCTTCTGATGTTGATAAGAAAACAGGTAAGTTTAATAAACCTAATTGCCGTGGTGAAGAGAAGATAGTTAGGTTTAGAGAGAAATATCCTAAGGCTGAGATACTTGAAATGTACAGTGATTCAATGCATGATAAACCACTATTAGATCTTGCTAAGAAAAGTTATATGGTAAAAGGTAATAAAATATATGATTATGAAACATATAAGCCAAATATCTTAAAAAGATTTTGGAACAGGGGTTGGAGTATATATCATAAGAATGAAGAAATCTGGAACTATTTAATAGTAGGGGGACTTACCACTGTTGTAAGTATTGGATCTTACAGTATCTTTATAAAGACATGTAGTTTAAATTATATTTTATCAAATATATTATCATGGATACTTGCTCTTATCTTTGCCTATTTTACTAACCGCTGGTTTGTATTTAGAAGTAATAATAAAGATATGGTAAATGAGTTTATTAAATTTAGTGGTTCAAGAGTTATAACTTTGGTTGTAGAAACTGTGACTTTGATGGTTCTAATTGATTTAATTATGTTTGATGAACTATGGTCTAAAGTAATAGGCCAAATAATAGTTGTGGTTTTAAATTATATTATTAGTAAGTTATTAGTATTTAAAGAAAAGTAGTAAATTATAGATGGAAGATTTTAAAAAAACAATTTGTTATAATAGATTTATTATAAAACTTATGAAAGAGGTTATTAAATATGGATGATAATATTGAATATGAAAAAGTAGAAGAGACAAATGATGCTTATAAAAAACAATTATATTGGAATATGGCTATAGGTTTGCAACAAGTAGATAATCTTACACCATCGGTATATTTGAAACAATTAGCAAATGAAAATGTCCAAGGGAAAATAAGCAATAAGGAAGTAGAAGATTTACTACATAAATATTATGAAACAAAGGATTTGAAAGATCAAAAAGTTTCTAATCAGCAAGAATGTGATTTAGTATCTACTCGCATTGTAGAATTACTTAATGATAATAGTTTTACCTTAAATCCAATTACAATTAAAGAAACTCATAAATATTTATTTAAAGGTATTTATGATTTTGCTGGTAAATACCGAGAGTATAATATTACTAAAGATGAACCTATACTAAATAATAAGACAGTTAATTATGCACCTTTTCATTTAATTGAAAGTTCTTTAGAACACGATTTTAATAAAGAAAAAATCTTTGTTTATAAAGATTTGACAATGAAAGAAAAAATATCCCATATTGCAGAATTTACTTCTTCTATATGGCAAGTCCACCCATTTGGTGAAGGCAATACTAGAACTACTGCAGTAGTAATTGAAAAATATTTAAGAAATTTAGGTTTTAATGTTAATAATGATTTATTTAAAGAGAATTCACTTTATTTTAGAAATGCTTTAGTAAGAAGTAATTTTACTGATATAGCAAGTAATGTTTACCCAACTAATGAATATTTACTTAAGTTTTATGAAAATCTACTTGATAATGGTAAACATGTTTTAAACAATGAAGAAATGTTTATTGATTAGTTAGAAATAAAGCCGGCCTAAATAACCATACACTTAATCAACATCATAATATCCTCTTAAAAAAGAAGTTAATATATATTTGCTTCTTTTTTTGATAATTAAAAGTAGTACTTACTTTTTTAGATTTAGACTATAAAAAGTAATAATATTTAAAAAAAATAATATATTATATTAATCATATAAATATATAAATAATTTAATTATATTGAAATTATTTATTGAATGGAGGCAATATATTATAAATTTAATAATTAAGAAAAAATTTAAAACAATAAAATATAAAATAAAAAGTAATATAAATAAACATAATTCTATTCTTATTATAATAAGATAATGTGTCATACTAATAAATAGTGTGTGGATTGAAATAATATCATTAAGTTATTTATTTTGAGAGTGCTAATAAGCACTCTCATTCTAATGGCTTTTTTCGACATATTTTGATATACTACAATTAGTAGTAAACATTTTTTTGAGGTATAAAATGAAAATAGCTAGATTTAGAAACGGTGGAGAAAATCAATCTGTTCAGCAACATTTATTAAAAGTTGCTATGATAAGTGAAGAAAATGGTGCGAAAGCCAATTTGAAAAAAGTATCATATCTTGCTGGAATTTTGCATGATATGGGGAAATTAACTAAAGGTTTTCAAGATTATATAGCTTTACAAAAAAACGCCACAGAAAATGAAAATAACTCTAAAGTAGATCACGCTGTTTATGGAGCAAAATATATATTTTCTAAAGCACAGAATATTGGATATGAAAAACTAACTGCAGAAATAATTTCATTAGTAATCTGTTATCATCATGGTGGTCTTCCTGATTATGTTGATTCAAATAATAATTTATCTTTATTAAAACGAATGGATAAAATAGATCGAAAAGATTGTGATAAAGTGTTTGCTGAGTTTGAATCAATGTTTCCTAATATTAATTTCGATATCGTTTTTCAAGAAGCGGTTGAAGAAATAAAAAAATTTATTAATCTTAATAAGATCCGTGAAAGTGATAGTGAAAGTAAAATTTTTTCATATCATATGCTTATTAAAACCTTATATAGTATTTTAATTGATTCGGATTGGTATGATAGTTTTTTGTTTGAAACCAATCAAGAATACAAACATCAAGACACTTTAAATAATTATGTTGATGATTATATATTAAAACTTAGTGGGAAGCTTTCTGATTTTAAAAAGATTAAAGCTAAAAACCAATTACAACAATCTGTATTTAATGTTAGGAATCAAATTGCAAAGGATTGTTTAAATTTTGCGAGTAATCCAACTGGCATTTATACTTTAACAGTACCAACCGGAGGCGGGAAAACTTTATCCAGTTTAAATTTCGCACTAAATCATGCAAAAAACGATAATAAAGATAGAATATTTTATGTTGCACCTTTTACAAGTATCATAGAACAAAATGCAGATGAAATTAGAAAAGTATTAAATTGTGAAGATAAACTTTTAGAATATCACTCAAATGTTTTTTCTGATGAATCTATTGAAAGTGAAAATGAAGATAAAAATTATGTAAAGATGTTAAGTTCAAGATGGGATTATCCGATAGTTTTCACTACAATGGTACAATTTTTAAATTCAATTTTTGCAAGTCCTTCTCAAGATATAAGAAAATTACAAAGCCTAATTAATTCTGTAATTATATTTGATGAGGCCCAGTCTGTCCCTATTCACTGCATCTCTTTATTTAATGAAGCTGCCAACTTTTTAAGTGAGTTTTTAAATTGCACAATTTTGCTTTGTACAGCCACACAACCAGCTTTAAATGCAACAGAAAGACCAATAAGGCTATTGACTAATCACGAAATTGTTCAAGATGTAAAAGGTGCATATGATAAACTTCAAAGAGTTGAAGTTGTAGACCAGACTATTAAAGGAGGATATTCTTATGATGAAGCAGTATTATTATTATTAAAAATAAAAGAAAAGCATCAAAGCGTTCTAATAGTTGTAAATACAGTTAAGACTGCTGAAGAAATTTTTAATTTAATTAAAAGTAAGAATACACATAATAAATTATTTTATTTAAGTTCAAATGTTTGCCCAATGCATAGATCAAATATTATTGAAGAACTTAAAGAGTCATTAAAAAATAACGAATCTGTTATTTGCGTTAGTACTCAAGTTATTGAGTGCGGAGTAGATATAAGTTTTAGCACTGTTATAAGATCAATTGCTGGACTTGATTCAATTGCGCAAGCATCCGGGAGATGTAATAGGCATGGTGAAAAAGAAGTTTCCAATACATATATTATTAATTTTAATAATGAACTAGAAAATACGCAAAAAATATTAAATATTAATTTAGGTAAAAAACAAACTATTAATATTTTAGAGTTATACAAAGAAAATCCTGAGAAATACTCCAACAGTTTATTGTCCACAGAAATAATAAAGGAATATTTCTTTAGAATGATTAATGAAAAGAACATATCTAAAGAATTTAATTATATTTTAAAAAAAGAAGATACTACAATATTTACATTATTATCATCAATTAAAAGATCATTAAAAAACAAAAGTATAAATTATCCTTTAATATTTGGTTATCAATTTAAAACAGCTAGAAAAAATTTTCAAGTAATTAATAACCAGACAAAATCAATAATTGTTCCTTATAAAGAAGGTAAAGAAATAATTAGTGATTTAACATCTAACTTGCATATTAGTAAAAAATATGAAATATTAAAAACAGCACAAAGCTATCTAGTTAATATATTTGATAATAAATTTATTAACTTAAATAAAGAGGAGGCATTTTTGCCTTGTGAAATGGAAGGAGTATATTTATTAAAAGAAGGATTTTATAATGAAGACACAGGTGTTGTCTTAAAAAAAAGTATGGAAACATATTTTAGATAGGAGAAAGATGAGAAATAGTATAACTTTTAAAGTAACTGGAAAGTACGCGCTGTTTACTGATCCAATTACGAAAATCGGTGGTGAAAAATCCACTTTAATGCTTCCGACATATCAGGCTTTAAAAGGCATTTGTGAATCAATTTATTGGAAACCATCAATAATTTGGTATGTTGATAAAGTGAAAGTTATTAACAAAATTCAAACAGAATCAAAAGGTATTAGACCAATTAAGTATAATGGTGGAAATGATTTATCAAGGTATTTATATTTAACAGATGTATCTTATATAGTTCAGGCTCATTTTGATTTTAATTATAATCGGCCAGAACTAGAAAAAGATCATAATGAAAACAAACATTATTATATTGCGAAGAGATCGCTTAATAAAGGTGGAAGAAGAGATGTTTTTTTAGGAACAAGAGAATGTCAAGCTTATGTTGAACCTATTAACTTTGATGATGAAAAAAGTTGTTATAATGACATGGAAGAAATGGAATTTGGGCTGCACTATCATTCAATAAGTTATCCTGATGAAAACGGGAAAAACAAGTTAATAACCAAGTTTTGGTATCCGAAAATGGTTAGAGGCGTAATTACATTTTGTCGACCAGACGATTGTCCAAAAGAAGTAGTTATTAGAGAAATGAAACAAAAGATGTTTGATGAAAAAAATCATGTTGGATTAAATGAACTAGAAATTCTTGAAGGATATAATTTTGAGGAGGTAAATAATGAGCTGGATAAAAACTTTATCTGAAACTTATGACAATATATTAAGTCAGAAAGAAAAAGACTTATTACCAATTGCTCATTCTACTCAAAATTCACATATTGAAATCACAATTAATTCTAATAGAGAAATGATTAATGCTGAATTTGTTGATAAAGATGAGGCTGTGACGTTAATTCCTGTTACTGAAGATTCGGCAAGTAGAGGCAACGGTATAATTCCTCATCCTTTATGTGACAAACTTATATATCTAGCTGGTGATTACAATCATTATGTAGACGGGAAGGAAAACAAATTTTATATTGAATATATGAAGCAATTAAAATTGTGGAAAGATTCAGATTATTCAAACGAAAAAATAGAAATAATATATGATTATCTTAATAAGCAAAAATTAATATCTGATTTAATCAATTTTAAAATATTGTTTGTTGACGAAAACAACATTTTATTAGATAAATTTCAAACTGATAAAAAAATGACAGTTGGTGGACAATTAGATGCCTTTATAAGATTTAGAGTAGTTACAGACAATTTAGTAGATGCAGTTTGGGAAGACGATAAGTTAATTAATGATTATGTTAATTATTATACTTCAAAAGAAAACAATCGTGGATTCTGTTATGTTGAAGGAGAGTTTATTGAAATAACTGATAAGCATCCGTCAAAAATAACTTATTCTGGCGACAAATCAAAATTGATATCTGCTAATGATAAAAAAAACTTTACATTTAAAGGGAGATTTCATACTTCAGAGCAAGCAGTTACGGTTGGATATTTAACTTCACAGAAAGCACATAATGCATTAAAGTGGTTAATTGAAAATCAAGGTAAAAAAGTAGGTAGTAAAACATTTGTCTTGTGGGGCATTGATAATGAAAAAACACCGGACTACTTAGCAGATACAGTGGATTTTTGTTTAGAATCACTTGGAATAGATGAACGAGTAGATTATACAAAGAAAGACTTAGCAAAAGAATTTAATAAAGCAATAGATGGTTATAAGAGCGAACTTAAACCAGAAACAAAATTAGCCTTAATTGGACTTGAACCACCTACAACAGGAAGATTATCTATAATTTTCTATAGAGAGTACTTTGGTTTACAAGGAAACGAATTAATAAATTGCATAGAAAAATGGCATAAAGAAACATCTTGGCTACATCATTATAAATTTATAAATAAGGAAAGGTATAGCTTCTATGGGGCGCCTTCAACTATTGAAATAGTTAAATGTGCTTTTGGGACTGAACAAGGAGAATTCATAGTAGCAGACGCAAGAGTACTCGCTAATGGTGTAGAAAGAATGTTACCTTCTATAATAGAGGGTAGAAAAATTCCACGTGATATTGTATTGAAATTAATCGAAAGAGCTAAACAGCCCCAGAATTATAAAAACATATATAACTGGTATAAAGTGCTTACGGTTGCAAGTGCGACATATAAAAAATATTTAATTGATTATGAAAAGGAGATGTATTCTATGGAAGTAAAAGAAACAGAAAATTTAGCATACAATTGTGGAAGATTATTAGCAATTGCTGATGCTATAGAAAGTTGGTCTTTAAGAGAAAATGCCGGTAATAAAAGTGAAGTTAGAACAACAAATGCTATTAGATATTTTACTAAGTTCTCTATATTACCAGCTAGTACATGGGGAATTATAAATGATAAATTAATACCGCACAAACAAAGATTAGGAACAAAGGGTACTAAGTTATATAAACTTTTAGGAGAAATATCTAGCTTAATAGATCCAGATGATTTTAAAAATGCTAAAAATTTGGATGGTAGTATGGTATTAGGATATGATACGCAAAGACAAGCATTATTTAATAAAAAAGAGAAAGAAAATATTGAGGAGGAAGAAGAATGAATATATTAAATAATAAAATCGACTTTAAAGCGATTTTAACAGTTGAAAATGCAAATTCAAATGGTGACCCTTTAAACGGGAATATGCCTAGAACAACAATAGATGGTTTTGGAGAAATATCAGATGTGTGTTTAAAAAGAAAGATAAGAAATCGTTTATTGGATATGGGGGAAAGTATTTTTGTTCAGTCTGATGAAAAAAATATAGACGGATATAAAAGCTTGCGAGAAAGAGCAGATTCTAACGAAAAATTAAAAGAAGAATTAGCCAAAGGTAAAAAAGCTGATATAGATGTTTATTCTAAAATTGCAAATGAAACTTGGATTGATGTAAGAAGTTTCGGACAAGTATTCGCATTTAAAAACACTGAATTATCATTAGGTATTAGAGGGCCTGTTTCATTACATCCTGCCTTCAGTGTTGATCCAATTGATGTCTCTAGTATACAAATAACTAAAAGCGTAAATAGTGAGTCATCAGTAAGTGGTAAAGCATCTGACACTATGGGAATGAAACACCGTGTTGATTTTGGAGTTTATGAATTTAAAGGTAGTATTAATGTACAACTTGCTGAAAAAACAGGTTTTACCGAAGAAGATGCAGAAAAAATTAAGGAAGCAATAAGAACAATTTTTGTAAATGATTCTTCTTCTGCCAGACCAGAAGGAAGTATGAATATTGAGAAATTATATTGGTGGATGCATAATAATAAAATAGGGCAATATTCTACAAAAAAAGTGCATGAATCAATTAAAGTAATAAAGAAAGAAGATGTAAGCATACCAAAATCAATTGATGATTATAATATTATTGAGAGTAAACTAGAGAATTTAAAATTAGAAATATATGAAGGAGTATAACCAAGAAGATTATATAATGCTATCTGGTATCCAACATTATGCTTTTTGTACTAGGCAATGGGCATTAATTCATATAGAAACGGCGTGGAAAGAAAACGTGCATACTGTTATAGGCAATCTATTCCACGATAAGGCTCATAGCGGGATGAATGAAAAAAGAAGAGAGATTATTATTTCTAGATCTTTACCAATAAACTCAAGAAAACATGGTATAAGCGGAGAATGTGATATAGTAGAATTTCATAAGGATGAAAATGGTGTAAATATCAATGGCCGTAGCGGCAAATATATTCCATATCCTATAGAATATAAAAAAGGTAGTCCAAAAACAGATAATATAGATATATTACAATTAACTGCCCAGGTTATTTGTCTTGAAGAAATGTTTTGTTGTAATATTAAATATGGATATTTATTTTATGGTAAAACAAAACGTCGAGAAAAAATAATGATAACTCTTGAATTAAAAGAAGAAGTCTCTAAATTATTTTTTGAAATGCATAACTTGTTAGAAAAGGGTAATATCCCAAAAATCAAACCTACAAAAAAATGTCGACAATGTTCTCTAGCTGATGTATGTTTGCCTACTCTTAGTGAGAAAATGTCTGTTAAAAATTATATTGATAAAAAGTTAAAAGAGGATGAATATTATGAGAAAGTTGTCTAATACGCTTTATATAACTAACCCAGACAGATATTTATCGCTAGACGGAGAAACTGTTGTTGTTTTACAAGACAATCAAAAGATAGCCAGAGTGCCTCTTCATAACCTTGAGGAAATTATAACTTTTGGTTATACAGGAGCAAGTCCTGCTCTGATGGGGGCATGTGCTGAAAAAAACATTTCATTATGTTTCTTAAATAATAACGGAAAATTTTTAGCTAGAATAACAGGAAAAGTATATGGTAATGTTCTTTTAAGAAAAGAACAATATCGAATTTCTAACAATCTTGATATCTCAAATAAAATAGCTAAGAATATGGTTTTTGCTAAAGTATATAATTCGAAATGGATTATAGAAAGAGCAATTAGAGATTATCCATATCTTTTAGATATTAAAAATTTAAAGAAAAAATCTGAATTTTTATCAAAATCTTTAACTGAGATAAGAAATTGTGAAAACCTTGATACATTGAGAGGAATAGAAGGACAAGCATCATCTATGTATTTTTCTATATTTGATGAGTTGATTTTACAACAAAAAGAAGATTTTTATTTCAAAACTAGGAATAGAAGACCACCTACTGATAATGTTAATGCTATGCTTTCACTTGCTTATACTTTATTAGCTAGTATGTGTGCCTCTGCTCTTGAGACCGTAGGATTAGATCCATATGTTGGATTTTTACATAGAGATAGACCAGGCAGAATTTCTTTAGCATTAGATTTAATGGAAGAGTTTAGGGGGGTACTTGCAGACAGATTTGTAATTACTTTAATTAATAAAAAAAATATAAAAGCAAATGATTTTATAACAAAAGAAAATGGCGCAGTTATTTTTAAAGAAGAGGGATTAAAGAAATTTTTAACAGCCTGGCAAAATAAAAAACAAGAAATAATAACTCACCCTTTTCTAAAAGAAAAAATAGAATGGGGATTACTTCCGTATGTACAAGCAATGTTATTAGCAAGATATCTAAGAAAAGATTTAGATGAGTATCCTTCATTTATGTGGAAATAAGGAGCGAATATGCTTGTAATAATTACTTATGATGTAAACACTCAAACGCCAAACGGAAAAAAAAGACTTCGAAAAATAGCTAAGCAATGTCAAAATTATGGACAAAGAGTTCAAAATTCTGTATTTGAATGCATTTTAGATTATTCAAAAGCACTAGAAGTCCAAAATATATTATCTAAAATAATTGATAAAGAAAAAGATAGTTTACGCTTTTATTTTATTACTAAAAATCATAAAAACAAAGTTGTTCATATAGGTAGTAAGTTTACACTTGATTTAGAAGGACCATTAATTATTTAAAGTGCGAATATAAAGCTAACATAAATAGAGTGTTTCGTTCGCACCAAATATTTATTAAAAATGTTTAAAAACTTTGTTTCACAAGAAAAAAAACATTAATTTTACAAATGAAAAAACAAAAAAATGAAATATATGTATTATTTTACATATATTTTACTGTCGCACTCTATATGAGTGCGTGGATTGAAATACGAAAAGATAAAGTGTCGTCAACCCATTTATATAGTCGCACTCTATATGAGTGCGTGGATTGAAATAATAATGAAAAAAATTAATTTAATTATTTGTTTTGTCGCACTCTATATGAGTGCGTGGATTGAAATATCGTTTAGTGGCAAAAGCATTTTTAGGCGAAAGGTCGCACTCTATATGAGTGCGTGGATTGAAATATAGGTTGGTCGTGCAAGCATTTTTAGGCATTAGGTCGCACTCTATATGAGTGCGTGGATTGAAATCACAACATCATCATAAATATCTCCCAACACTTCAAGTCGCACTCTATATGAGTGCGTGGATTGAAATAAAATGGGATATCATATATTTAAGATATTACAAAGTCGCACTCTATATGAGTGCGTGGATTGAAATGACTAATGCTTGTTTAGATTGACTCATATTTTATGTCGCACTCTATATGAGTGCGTGGATTGAAATTTGCCGATATCTACCTCATCAAGATAATGACGATGTCGCACTCTATATGAGTGCGTGGATTGAAATCGATCGCATTAGTAATGCTTATATGTGAAAAATTAGTCGCACTCTATATGAGTGCGTGGATTGAAATCAAAGTATCATACCTAAAGTAAATCCAGCTATATGTCGCACTCTATATGAGTGCGTGGATTGAAATATTGTGGGTATATACAGATAATCAACAGTGTATAAGTCGCACTCTATATGAGTGCGTGGATTGAAATAGTTAAACAGTGCCAAAGATATTACAATAAATATAAGTCGCACTCTATATGAGTGCGTGGATTGAAATATTCGATGAAATAAAAAATGTTGATGATAATACAAGTCGCACTCTATATGAGTGCGTGGATTGAAATGGTAGTGAAATACCAGATTTAAAAGAGTTTATCGTCGCACTCTATATGAGTGCGTGGATTGAAATTACCTATTACTAAAACCATATCGGTTCTATTCTTGTCGCACTCTATATGAGTGCGTGGATTGAAATTCGTTTGATGTGCTTTGTCCTAATGTTAATGCTCGTCGCACTCTATATGAGTGCGTGGATTGAAATTTTATGTGTGATGACCTAAATAAACAAGATTGTGGGTCGCACTCTATATGAGTGCGTGGATTGAAATGTTTTAAAGATATAGACAAACTAAATCGCAAAATATGTCGCACTCTATATGAGTGCGTGGATTGAAATATATTGTAGCTGTATTATTAGCATTACCAATAGGTCGCACTCTATATGAGTGCGTGGATTGAAATTATAGAAAGTAGGTGTAGTATGAAACTAAATATAGTCGCACTCTATATGAGTGCGTGGATTGAAATTGTTATGACAAATGTAAATAATAGAGTTGCAGCGTCGCACTCTATATGAGTGCGTGGATTGAAATCCTTGCTTCCTACTCAAAGTCCTAATGGTTATTTTGTCGCACTCTATATGAGTGCGTGGATTGAAATACCAATACAGTTGATGAATGTATAATAAGTAGTAGTCGCACTCTATATGAGTGCGTGGATTGAAATAAACTAGCAAATGAAATTTATGAATCAAAAAATTGTCGCACTCTATATGAGTGCGTGGATTGAAATTGGTCTAAGGTAGTGGAGATGGTTCGATTCCATCTAGTCGCACTCTATATGAGTGCGTGGATTGAAATCCATATATCACTAATATAATCAATTAAATCTTGTGTCGCACTCTATATGAGTGCGTGGATTGAAATAAAATTAGTGTGTTCTATTAAAATACTATATATTGTCGCACTCTATATGAGTGCGTGGATTGAAATGTATAAA
The DNA here is from genome assembly GCA_028684735.1 of Bacilli bacterium. GTDB lineage: Bacteria > Bacillota_I > Bacilli_A > RF39 > UBA660 > UBA5364. The sequence goes on from JAQUFI010000031.1 coordinate 12,551, forward strand.
ATGCCTTGATTGTTAATGTTCCTATGTTGTCGCACTCTATATGAGTGCGTGGATTGAAATAATAGTAACTAAAGAGCAGTTTGAATCAGTAGAGGTCGCACTCTATATGAGTGCGTGGATTGAAATTCTGCTTTAAGTTTATTTTCTACTTCGTCTACTCGTCGCACTCTATATGAGTGCGTGGATTGAAATAAATGGCGGTGGAACATTTACTGTTAATGGTGAAGTCGCACTCTATATGAGTGCGTGGATTGAAATCCTTAATTCTGTAGCACCGAATGATGTAACTGATATGTCGCACTCTATATGAGTGCGTGGATTGAAATTAGAACTGATACTCAATTTTATGCATGGTTAAATCAGTCGCACTCTATATGAGTGCGTGGATTGAAATAAGCGGGTAAATTAGCTAAAATAAAAGCTCCTCAGTCGCACTCTATATGAGTGCGTGGATTGAAATTGGAAAGTCTTTAAATATATCTCTTATTTGTTTACGTCGCACTCTATATGAGTGCGTGGATTGAAATCAGACATGTTATATGTTTGTTATTATAACAAATATGTCGCACTCTATATGAGTGCGTGGATTGAAATGTTAACAGTCCTATACCACTACAAAAATTAGGTAGTCGCACTCTATATGAGTGCGTGGATTGAAATGATAGAAGTTATTATAGAGCAGACTCTAATAATAAGTCGCACTCTATATGAGTGCGTGGATTGAAATTAGAATATTCCCCTTAGGCACAGTCCTCGAGGGAGTCGCACTTTATATGAGTGTGTGGATTAAAATTCTTAGCTAGGTTTTGATACTACTATAAAAATTACTTTCTTTATAAGCTTGTGTGATTTTGTTGTTGTTTTTGTGTTGTTTTGTGTTGTTTAAAAAAATTATAATAGCTATAAAAAAACAAAACAATAATACAATATTCATATTATAGTTAAAAATAGCAATTAAAATATTATTGTAAATAAGATTTACATATTTATTTTTGTCAAATCAGCTGGCCTTTAATTTATTCAACGATAATGTTATACTTGAGCTAGAAAAAGAAGGTGCTTGTTTATGCTGAAATTAAGTGAAGTTATACTTGCTATAGAAACAACTAACATGGAAATATCAACATATTATAATAAGAAAACAAATGAGGTATTATATCAATCAGATTATGATTCACAGTTATCAACTTATACTGAAGATGATGAATATAATGATGATATTATTTTGATGTTTAATTTTGGGGATAAAAATGATTATAAAATTATGGAAAGCTTTGTTTATTCACTAGATAATATTAACATTAAAAATGAACTTATTAATAAAATTCAAGGCAGAGGATGTTTTGAAAGGTTTAAAGAATCTATTAATTATCATAATATAGATAAAGATTGGTATGAATACCGTGATAAAAAATATAAAAACATTGCTGTTAATTGGTGTAATATAAATAAAATAAAATATGAGGATGACATAAAATGGTCATAAGAAAGATGTGGTAATTATGGTAATACCTGTTGGAATTAGTAAAAGACATATTCATTTAACTAAAGAAACTTTTAAAGAGTTATTTGGTTT
>JAQUFI010000032.1 GCA_028684735.1 Bacilli bacterium
CAACCAGATAATGGCGAACAAGCATTAGAAATCTGTGAAGCTTTAGTCAGAAGTGGTGCCGTTGGAATTGTTGACATTGATTCGGTTGCAGCTCTGGTTCCGCAAGCTGAAATTGAAGGTGAAATGGGTGATTCTCATATTGGCTTACAAGCTCGATTAATGAGTCAAGCTTTAAGAAAACTTTCTGGAATCATTAGTAAAACGAATACGATTGCCATCTTTATTAATCAATTAAGAGAAAAAGTAGGGGTTATGTTTGGTAATCCTGAAGTGACGCCTGGCGGAAGAGCTTTAAAGTTTTATTCATCTATTCGTTTAGATATTAGAAGATCAGAACAAATTAAAGAAGGAACAAATATTATTGGAAACAAGACGAGCATAAAAGTAGTAAAAAATAAAATGGCTCCACCTTTTAAAAGTTGTGTTGTTGATATCATGTATGGTGAAGGTGTATCACGAGAAGGTGAAATTGTTGACATCGCCAGCGAACTAAATATTTTGGATAAAAGTGGTGCATGGTATTCTTATAATGGAGAAAAAGTTGGTCAAGGTAAAGAAAATGTAAAGGAATTGTTAAAAAATAATATTAAATTAAAAGATGAACTAGAAACAAAAATTAGAGAGCACTATAAAACAGAAAAGAAGCAATCTTCATTGATAAAAAAAGAGGATATGGAAGAACAAAATGATATTATTTAAATATCATTTTTTACTTGACTTATACTACTATAAACATTAAAATGATAGTAGGGTGAAATATTTTATTTTACTTATAACAAAGTTAATAGTAGATGGAGGTAATATTATGAATGATGTTATTTTCTCCGTTTTACTTGTTTTAGTTGGAATTTTTATTGGAATTATCTTAATATTCGTTTTGAATTATATTAGAGGAAACTTAATGTCAAAAAAGGCTGATTTGATGCTTGAGAAAGCTAAAAAAGAAGCTGATAAAATTAAAAGAGATTATTTATTAGAAGCGAAAGAAGAAGCACATAAATTAAAAGTTGAAACTGATAAAGAAATCAAAGAAAAAAAATTAGAGACAAAAGAGGCTGAAGAACGTTTGCTAACTCGTGAAGGAAACATTGATCGTCGGGATCAAACTCTTCAAAATCGCGAAAAAATGTTAGAAGAAAAAGAAAATAGTATAATTGAAAAACAAAAAGAAATTCTAAAAGAGCAAGAAAAAACGGAAGAGATTAAGAAAGAACAAATTTTATTGTTAGAACAAATTGCAGGTTATTCAAAAGATGAAGCAAGAGAATTGGTCTTAAAAAAAGTTCAAGAGATGATGAATTTAGAGATTACTGCCTATATTAAAGATCGTGAAAACGAAGCTAAATTAGAGGTTGATAAAAAAGCTAAATCTTTATTGGTATCATCGATGCAAAAATATGCAGGTGATGTTGTAAGTGAGCAAACAGTCTCAGTTGTTACTTTACCAAATGATGATATGAAAGGTCGTATTATTGGTCGTGAAGGTCGTAATATTCGTACGATTGAAGCTGTTACTGGAGTAGATTTAATAATTGATGATACTCCAGAAACAATCGTTATTTCAAGTTTTGATCCATATCGCAGACAAATTGCTCATAATACGATTGATAGTTTAGTCAAAGATGGTCGTATTCATCCAGCTCGAATTGAAGAAATTTATGATAAAGTTTCTAAAGAAATGCATAATAAAGTGATTGAATACGGTGATAATGCTTTATTTGAACTAGGTATTACGAAGGTTGATCCAGAGTTAGTTAGTTTAATTGGGAAGTTACATTTTCGAACTAGTTACGGACAAAATGCTTTACAACATTCAATTGAAGTTGCTCATCTAGCAGGTATTTTAGCAGCTGAAATTGGTGAAAATATTGTTCTAGCTAAAAGAGCAGGTCTACTACATGATATTGGAAAAGCTATTGATCATGAAGTAGATGGTAGTCATGTTACTTTAGGTAGTGATTTAGCTAAAAAATACCGTGAAAACGAAGTCGTTATTAATGCTATTGAATCACATCATGGTGATATTGAAGTAAGTCATACAATTGCTGCTTTAGTAGCTATTGCTGATGCTTTATCCGCATCACGCCCTGGTGCTCGTAATGATTCTTTAGAAAATTATATTAAACGTCTTGAAGAATTAGAAAATATTGCGAATAGTATGGATGGTGTTGCTAATACCTTTGCTGTTCAAGCTGGTCGTGAATTAAGAGTTATTGTAAAACCTGAACAAGTTGATGATTTAGGTAGTTATAAAATAGCTCGTGATATTAAGACTCGTATTGAAGAAGAAATGCAATATCCTGGAACTATTAAAGTAATAGTTATTAGAGAAACAAGAGCCCAAGAAGAAGCTAAATAGCTTCTTTTTTATTTATTATAATTAATCATATAAAAAACAAAGTCTATACTTTGTTTCTAGTAATATCTTGGATATCTTGGGTATCTTGGATATCGATAATAAGGATATGGTTGATAAAAAGGGTATGGTTGATAAAAAGGATATGGTTGATAAAAAGGTCTGCCATAATTTGGTGTTAACAGACTTCCTGTTAAACTACCTAATAAAAATGGTCCAATAAATCCTCCTGCGATGCGTTCATCGTCATTATAAGGATAATATGTACTAGGATTAGTATTATACATATTGTTCCTCCTTTCATAAATATAGTATGATAAAAAACTAAAAAAGTGATGTTAATAAAAACAATATTCAGTTAAAAAAAATATTTTTTTACATATATTTAAATAGGTGATAGAATGAAGAAATTTTTTCAATATCTCGGACTGATATGTTTAGTTGTTTTTAGTTTTTTTTATACTGAAAAAACGGTTAGTGTCGTAAAGGAACTAGATGAAATAATGATCCAGATTAAAGAAGAACAAAATCGCTATCAAGTTGAACCAATCAATGCAATTATCCATAATGATACAATTATCCCAGGAATATATGGTAGGGAAATTGATATCAATAAAAGTTATCAAAATATGCGAAAACTAGGACATTATCATCATAACCTTTTAGTTTATAAAAAAATAAAACCTGAGATTAGTTTGAATAATAATTATCATAAATATATTGTTGGAGGAAATAAGAGTAAAAAACAAGTTAGTTTAATTTTTATGGTTGATAATGATGACATTATTAACAATGTTTTAAACATTTTAAATAAGAATAGTCTTAAAGGAAACTTTTTTCTTACTAGTCAATGGCTTAAAAATAATAACCGTTTAGCTATTCAATTAATTGAGCAAGGACATAATGTGGGAAATTTAAGTAATAATTTTGATTATCAAAGTGGGGATTATATATGGATGGATACGATTATTAAAAAGATAGGAAAACAAAAAAAACTTTTCTGCTATGCTACTGATAACAAAAAAGATTTGGAAATATGCGCTCAAAATAAAAACTATACAATTAAACCTAATATTATTGTTAATAATTATCCATTAATTGAAGTTAAAGAAAAATTAGTATCGGGGAGTATTATTTCTTTTAAAATAAATAATACACTGGAAAGAGAATTGGAATTAATTATTAGTCATATTAAATCTAAAGACTTAGAAATTGTGAATTTAATTGAATTATTAGAAGAATAAAAAGATTAAACTTTTTTACCTTGATAACTATTTCTTTTTACTAATTCTTTGTCGATATCATTTAACAAGATTGTTTTCTTAATCAACCATTTTGGTTCTATTAAGTCATCGATCAAAGGATCTCCGGTAATTCGATGAATAACAATATCTGGTCTTAACAATTCCAACTGATTACAGACAATATCAATATATTCCTCTTTCGTTAATAAATGAAATCTTTCTTTTTGATATAGATTATTTAATGCAGTATTTTTTAATATATAAAGCATATGAATTTTAAGACCTTGAATATCTAATTTATTTAGATGTTTAACAGTTTCTAACATCATTTCTTTAGTTTCATAAGGTAGGCCATTAATTATATGGACAACAACATTGATGTTCTCTAGTCTTAATCGATGAACCATATCGTCAAATTGCTTTAAAGTATGACAACGATTTATTAAAAAAGAAGTTTTTTCATGAATCGTTTGAAGGCCCAGTTCAATAGTTAAAAATATTTTTCGGTTTAAATCGCTTAAATATTTTAAACATTCATCCGTAATGGCATCAGGTCTAGTTGCGATTGTAATGCCGATTACGTTCTCTTTATCTAAAAATAGTTCATATTTTTCTTTAAGTGTTTCTAATGGGGCATAAGTGTTAGTGTGAGCTTGAAAATAAGCAATATATTTACCATCCCATTTGTTCATTAATTTTATTCCATCTTCAAATTGAATTAGTAAATCTTTATTAATTTGACCAGCATATTCACCACTACCCGTTTTGGAACAATAAATACAACCTTTAGTACCTATTTTACCATCAATATTAGGGCAACTAAAACCAGCATTTAAACTTATTTTAAAGACTTTACTATTGAATAATTTTTTATAATGATAATCTAAAGTATGGTATCTTTTATTGTTATAACTATATCTAAAAGGATTCATAATTCACCCCATTTTTTATATTATAACATTGTTAGTAAAAAAATGGTAAAAAAGATAAAAAATATTGGTATTTTATTGAATAGATGGTATAATTATGGTGGAGGTAGAAAATGAAAAAGCATAATTTATTAAAAACGATTGGAATTGTCTTTCTTATTTTTGTCGTTTTAAGTTGGATTATTCCTATTAGTTCATTTAGTTCAAACCAATTAGTGAAAGGTAGTATTGACCCAATTGGGTTACTTGATTTAATTTACTATCCAATGATTTCCATAGCTACATTTATTCAATATGGAATACTTATTTTAGTAATTGGTGGTTTCTATGGGGTAATTAATAAGACTGGTGTTTATTCTAAGTTAGTTAATTACTTTATTGAAAAAACTAAAAATAATGAAAAGCAATTTTTAGTCATTTTAATTTCATTATTAGCTTTATTAGCATCATTGACTGGATTACCATGGGTATTACTGATTTTAGTTCCTTTCTTTATGACTGTTATTTTATCACTTGGATTTGGTAAATTAACAGCAATTGCTTCAACAATCGGAGCTATTTTAGTTGGTATTACAGGTAGTACATATGGAACCAATAGTAGTTATATTATGTCTAATGTGCTTTTAGGAATTCATACAGACATTGTTGCTAAGTTTGGTTTGTTAGTTCTTGTAACCTTTTTACTTATTACATTTGTATTGACTAAAGCTAATAAAGATTTAAGTAAAAAAGTTGAAAAAACAGAAGAAACGACAAAAAATAAAAAGAAAACAACAGCTGATGAAAAGAAAGTTGTCTCAAAAGTTAAAGTTGAAAAACCTTTATATGAAGAAACCGAAAGTAGTAAAAAAAGTTTTTGGCCATTAGTTATCATTATTGATTTATTAATCTTAATTTTACTATTAGCTGGTTTTAATTGGGATTTAACATTTGGAGTAAAATATTTTACTGATTTATATTATAAGATAGCAGAAGTAACAATTGGTGATGTTCCTATTTTATCTAACATTCTAGGTTCTTCATTGACGCCTTTTGGATATTGGGATACTTATTTAATATCAATCATGGTTATTATAGTATCATTATTAATAGGATGGGTTTACAATATTAAGTTTAATGAAATTATAACTTCTTTTGGTGAAGGAGCTAAAAAAGTAATTAAGCCAGCCTTATTAGTTATGTTAGCAAACGTTGTCTTTGTTGTTGTAGCTAGTAGTCAAAGTGGAAATGTTGCAATTACTATTACTAATTATATTACTAGTTTATCTGAAGGTGTTAATGTTTTTACTGCAACTCTTGCTTCAGCATTTGGAACATTCTTCTTTAATGATTTCCGTTATTTAATAGGTAATATAATGGCTCCAATTAAATCAGTTTGGATTAATGTTGAATTTTATTCAGTAATGGCAATTGTTATCCAATCAATTCATGGATTGATGCAATTATTCTTACCAACTAGTATGATTTTAATTGCTGGACTAAGTTTATGCGATGTTTCATATAAAGAATGGTTAAGTTATATTTGGAAATTTTTAATTCAAATATTAGTTGTTATATTGATTATTGCAATTATTCTTACAATGTTAGTGTAAAAAGATGGTAAAACATCTTTTTTCTTTTAAATTGATAAAAAATATGGTAAAATAAATATATAATATGGGGTGATTTAATGCAACATTATGAAGCAATATATTATGGGATTCTTGTTTTTTGGTATATTTTATTTATCTTTTTTATCATTTATTTATCTTTATTTCATGGTTTAGAATATCGACGTGATTTTAAAGGATATTATTATGAACAAATTCCGAGCAAAAAAACTGCAGGCCAATTAAGTGTTTTATTATATCGTAAAGTAATTCCCGAAGTTATAACTTCTATTATTATTTCGTTAACCAATCGAGGCATTTTAAAATTAGAGGCTATAGATGATGATTATATGATTAGTTTAAATAACAGTAGTAACCTTGATAAGCTTCCACCTAGTGAAAGATTCATTATTACAATGTTTATTGAAACTATGGGTGATAATAATCAAATCTCTTTTTCTAATATTCATAAATATTGTGAAAGCCAACAAAACTGTTCAGAGTTTTTATTGAATTATCAAATATGGATGAAAATAATAAGGAAAGAAAGTAATATTAATAATTTTTATGAATCTAAAAGTTCTTATTCTAAAATTAAATTTTATAAGATAATTACGATTATTTTATTTATCCTTAATATAATTAGTGGTTATTATTTAATCGCAGGATTTTTATTAATAATTCCAGCTTATTTTCTTCAACTATACTTTTTTAAGATTTATAAAAGGACAAGAGATGCTAATGAGGATTATCATAAATGGATGGCCTTTAAAAACTATTTAACTAAGTTTAGTGAATTTAATATTAATGATCATCAAAAAAATGAATATTTATATTATGCTCCAGTCTTAAAAGTGAAAAAAATAGATGAAAAACTTTATGGTAAGAAGTGTTATAGTCTTTTAGATAAAGCCATTCAAAGATGCGTTCGAAGATCTAGTACCTTTAATTTGGGTTAGGAAATGATGAAGTATAAATTAGATGGTATTAATTATGATGTGAATATCATAAAAAAAGACAATAAGAATTCATACATAAGAGTTAAAGAAGATAAAACAATATTAGTAACAACTAATTATTTTGTATCAAAAAAATATGTTGTTGATTTATTAGAGCGTAATCAATCTTATTTAAGAGCGATGATGGCTAAAAGAGAATTGGAAATTGAGAAACAGAAATCCTTTTATTACTTGGGTAAAAAATATGATATCATTATTGTTCCAAGTTATGATCATGTTGTTATTCATAATGATAAAATATATACTAAAAGTGATAATCAATTAAGAAAATGGTATAAAGAAGAAGCTTTAAGGATATTTAGTGAAAGGCTTGATTATCTATATCATAAAATAGAAGAGACAATACCATATCCCAAATTAAAATTAAGAACGATGAAAACAAGATGGGGAGTTTGTAATAAAAGAGATAATTCAATAACTATAAATACTAATCTATTAAAAGAAACTATTGATAAAATAGATTATGTTATCGTTCATGAATTAGTTCATTTTATTCATTTTAATCATTCAAAATCATTTTGGTTGTGTGTTGAAAAATATATTCCTAATTATAAAAGAATACGTAAGAGTTTAAAGGAGTAGTTATATGAAGAAAAAAATATTTAATTTAGTCATTATTTTAGTTTTACTTTTTTCGTCTGTTGTTATTCCTACTGATTATGTAGAAGCTAAAACACTACAAGATTTAATCAACGAATTGGAAAAGATAAAAAAAGAATATCAAGCTAATCAAGATAAAGAACAATTAACTAATAAAGAAATGTCTAATATTAAAAGCAATATTAATAATATTAATGTTAAAATGCAAGAGATTAGCCAAGAAATAATTCAGTTAAATGACGATATTAGAAAATTAAACGTGGAAATTCAAAATAAAGATAAAGAGATTAAAGACATTATTAATTTTTTACAACTATCTAATGGTGAATCGGCTTATCTAGAATATGCTTTTGGGGCTCAAGATTTTACGGACTTTATTTACCGAGTAGCTATTACGGAACAACTTAGTAGTTATAATGATAAATTAATAGCAGAATATAATCAAATGATTGAAGATAACATTCAAAAAGAAAAAGATTTAAAAGCCAAGGATGAATCATTAAAGGTTGAACAAAAGAATTTAGAAGGACAACTTTCTAAATTAGGAAATCAATTGACTGAAATATATGAGATTCGTATTGATTTAAAAGATGCAATTAAACAACAAGAAGCTTTTATCAAGACCTACAAAGATATGGGGTGTAAACCTCATGAAGATATAAGTAATTGTGGTAATAAGATTCCATCTGATAATGTTTTTTGGAGACCATTAAATAGTGGAACGATTAGTAGTAACTTTGGAGGTCGTTGTTTTTGGTTAAATGGTTATTGGCATTGTGATAACCATCATGGTATTGATTTAGCTGCTAACGTTGGTACTCCAATCTATGCTAGCGCTAATGGGGTTGTTAAGAATATTATTTATAAGCATATTTGTGGGGGAAACATTGTCCATGTCTACCATTTCGTTAATGGTAAATATTATACAACAGAATATATGCATCTATATCAAGTTTATGTTAAAGTAGGCGATGTAGTAACAAAAGATTCTGTTATTGGTACAGTTGGTGGCGCAAATTGGGCTACTCCTTGGGATGGATGTTCAACTGGAGCACATTTGCACTTTTCAATCTTAAATGGAAGAGCTGGTCAAGATTATATGTTTTATAGTAACACTTTTTATGCTCGTGCTATAAATCCAGCAACAAAAGTTAATTTCCCACCTAAAGGTACATATTGGAGTAATCGCACAAGATATTATTAGAATTACTATTAATCGACAATCTTATCATAATTATTTAGTAAAATAAGATTGGTGATAAAATGAAGGTTAAAATATTTGATGAAAATCATGAACAAGATTTAGAAACAGCTATTAATGACTTTTTAAGTGATTTAAGTGAAGAAGTTATTGACATAAAATATCAAGTCTCAATTAGTGATTTTAGTGAAGACCAAGTATATTGTTTTTCAGCAATGATTATTTATAAGTAACAAAGGTGTGAAATATGAAAAAAAGTAGTTTTATTGAAGGGGCAATGATTGCTACAATTGGTATCATTGTTTGTAAGGTAATAGGGTTAATTTATGTTATCCCTTTTTATCAGATTATAGGACAGCAAGGCGGTGCTTTATATAGTTATGCTTATTCTATATATGCTGTCTTTTTAACTTTGTCTTCTAGCGGAATACCGATTACCATCAGTAAAATAGTCAGTGAATATAATAGTTTAGAATACTATCATACTAAGGAAAAAGCATTTAAAATAGGGTCAATGATTATTGTTACAATTGGTATCATTTCTTTTTTTGTTTTAATGGTTATGGCTCCTTCTTTAGCAAAAACCATTTTAGGAGAATTACAAGGTGGTAATACAGTTGAAGGTGTTACTATGGTTATTAGGGTAGTGGCAACAGCTTTATTAGTTGTTCCGCTTTTAAGTGTTACCCGTGGTTATTTACAAGGCCATAAATATATTACTCCATCTAGTATTGCTAGTGTTATTGAACAGATCATCCGTGTTATCGTTATCTTATTAGGTAGTTATACAGCTATTAAAGTGTTTCACTCATCGATTAATACAGCCGTTGGTATTGCTGTCTTTGGTGCTACAATTGGAGCTTTAGTTGGATATATCTATTTGATTTTTAAAATTAAGAAAAACAAAAATAAATTAAAAAGGCATGAACCTATCAGTCGTGAAGAAAATAAAATAACAACTAGAGATATATTTAAAAAGATTATCTTTTATGCTTTACCATTTATTTTAATTGATCTTATTAAATCAGCCTTTTCAATAGTTGATACGATTACGGTTGTTAGTACTTTAAATGATTTGGGTGCTGGTAATATTGCTGAAACAACTATTGGTGTTATTTCGACTTGGGCAACTAAATTAAATCTAGTGGTCATCTCAATTGCAATTGGTTTAACGGTTAGTTTAATTCCTAATATTGCCAGTAGTTATGTTAAAAATGATATGGTTGATGTCAACAAAAAGATTAATCAGGCTCTACAAGCTATGTTCTTTATTGTTTTACCAATGGTTATTGGAATGAATTTTTTAGCTGAACCAATCTGGGTTATCTTTTATGAACATGATCTTTTAAGTATTAACATTTTTAGAATCTTTATTTTTCAAGCTTTAACTTTCTCTTTCTTTACCGTTTTAATAACAATTTTTCAAACCATGAATAATACGAAAGTTGCCTTACTAACTCTTCTTTTTAGTTTTATAGCTAAACTAGTCTTTAATATCCCATCAATGTATTTATGTGATGCCATTAATATTCCTATTTATATAGGGCCAATCGCAACAACTTTAATTGTTCATGTATTTGCTATTATCTATTTATTATATAAATTAAAAAAACAATATCAAATTAATTATAAACTTACTTTTGAAAGAAGCATTAAAATCATTTTATCTACAGCAATTATGTTGGTTTGCTTAATGATTACTAATTTATTTGTTAATTTTAATACTACGACTCGTTTACCATCTTTAGTCTATTCATTTATTTATGCTTTAATTGGAATGATTGTTTATCTATTGGTAACTTATAAATCTGAATTAATGCAAGATATTTTTGGCCAAAGATTTATAAATCAATTTCTTGTTCGGTTAAAAATAAGAAAAGAATAAGAAAGCACAAAAATTGTGCTTTTTTGATGTGAAAATCAAGTTTTAATTTCGTAATTATACATAGAATAATATTGGGAGATGATATCTATTTTTAATAATTTTACGGAAGAAGCTAGAAAGATATTAATTAGAGCTAAGGAAGAAATGCATGAATTAAAGCATCCCTATGTTGGTAGTGAGCATCTTTTATTAGCTATTTTAAAAGATGATAATAATATTTCTAAAAAATTAAAAGAATATGATTTTGATTACCATGTTTTTAAAGAAGAAATAATTAATGTTGTAGGTGTTGGAACAAAAGCCAATGATTATTTTTTATATACTCCTTTACTTAAAAGAGTTATGGAAGGAGCAACCATTGATAGTAAGGAAAATAATAATGGTGAAGTAACCATTAATCATTTATTTTCTAGTTTACTAGAAGAAGGTGAAGGAGTTGCTATTAGAATTATGTTGGGAATGAATATTGATATCGATAATCTATATAATGAATTTGCTTATAAAGTTAATAATAAGGTAAAAAAGCATAAAAAGTTATTATTAGAAGAATTAGGAATTGACTTGACTAATAAAGCCCTTAATAATGAATTAGACCCAGTTGTTGGCCGTGATAAGGAGATTAAGAGGATAATTGAAATACTATCTAGAAGAACTAAAAACAATCCTATTTTAATAGGAGAAGCTGGGGTAGGGAAAACTTCAATTATTGAAGAGTTATCTCAAATGATCGTGAAATGTGAAGTTCCCCTAAGTTTAAAAAACAAAAGGATAATTAGTTTAGATATGGCTACTTCTGTAGCTGGTACAAAATACCGTGGAGAATTTGAAGAAAGAATTAAGAAAATATTAAAGGAGGTTGAAGAAAATGATGAAATAATTTTGTTTATTGATGAAATTCATACTTTAGTGGGTGCTGGCGGAGCCGAAGGTGCTATTGATGCAGCTAATATTTTCAAACCAGCTTTAGCTCGTAATAAATTAAGGTGTATTGGAGCGACAACCCTTGATGAGTATAAAAAGTATATTGAAAATGATCGAGCTTTAGATCGAAGATTTCAAAAAGTATTTATTGAAGCCCCTTCAATGGAAACCTTAAAACAAATCCTAATTAAGTTAAAACCTATTTATGAAAGTTATCACAAGGTTATCATTAATGATGATATTATTGATTTAATTATTGATTTAAGTGAAAAATATATTTATGACCGTAATCAACCAGATAAAGCCATTGACATTATGGATGAAGTAGCAGCTAAGGTGAGTTTAATGGAAGAAAAGGAATTAACTAATTATCGTGAATTAAATAAACAGTTACAGACAACGATTAATCATAAAAATGATGCCATTATTAATAATGATTTCCAATTGGCTTCTAAACATAAAAAGAAAGAAAATTTATTAATGGATAAAATCAATAATTTAGAAATGAAAATATATAACCAAGACACCATCAAAATCGTCACTAAAGAAGATATTGCCAGTATTATTAGTCTTAAAACAAAAATACCAGTTTATGAATTATTAAATGAGAGTAGTTCCTCAGTGAATAATTTTAAAAATAATCTTAATGAAATCATTGGCCAAGAAAAAACTATTGACGCATTAATAAAAATATCTAAAAAGATAAAGTTAGGTTTTAAACAAGAAAATAGGTGCTATTCGATGATGTTTGTTGGTAATAGTGGGGTTGGTAAAACAGAACTGGCTAAGATATTCAGTAATAACTTAGTCGGACAAGAAAATGTTATTAAGTTAGATATGAGTGAATATAGTGAAGGTCATTCTATTAGCAAGATCGTTGGAGCACCTCCTGGTTATGTTGGATATAGTGATAATAAAAATATTTTAGAAGAAATTCGTAATCATCCTAACTCCGTACTGATCCTAGATGAAATAGAAAAGGCTCATCAAAATATTATTAATTTATTATTTCAAGTATTGGATGATGGTAAAATCAAAGACTCAAAAGGTAATATCGTAAGATTTGATAATGTGATTATTATTATGACTTCTAATATTGGTTTTAATGACTGTAGTATTGGCTTTAATAAAAATGAACATGCCGTTTTAACTAAACTAAAGGAAAGTTTTAGTATTTCTTTTATTAATCGAATTGATAATGTTCTTATTTTTGATGATTTAAATCAAAAAAAGATGGAACAAATTATCAATAAAAAATTAGAACGCTTAAAAGAACGTTATAAAAAGAAAGAAATTGTTATAAAAATAGATGAAGGTATTGTTGGTGAAATCTTAGAATTAAGTAATTATCAGGAGTTTGGTGCTCGTAAGATTGATAAAATTATAAATGATAATTTAGATAATTTAATCATTGATAAGGTTATTGATAATCAAAAAAATATAACTATCATAACTTTAAAAGAAAGTAGTATAAATTAAACTGAATTTTTCAGTTTTTTTTATTAAAAAGGATTTAGTAATTTAACCTCGAATAATAGTATTAAGGAGGTTAATATGAAAAAAATATTATTGATATTATTGTTATGTTGTGCCATTCAAGAAGTGAATGCCAGTAATACTTATTATTCTAAATACTCAGATTTTAGTGAATATAAAGAAGAACCTGTTATTAGTAGTGATACTGTTTTAGTTGAAACAAAAAATGTTTACCAATGGTATAAACAAGAAAAAATATTAGGAGATTATTATATTGAAGGAGAAAATAACTTAGATTTCCCGTTAATCGATCGAGAGGATTATATTTATACAGATTGGACTGAATGGAGTTCTAATATACCTTGGTATTATCCTTATCGTACTGTTGATACCAAAGATGTTATGATGTATCAACAAATCCTAAAGATTAGATATTTAATGCTTGATCCTCGTAGTCATGACTTATTGATTCCAGAAATAGAAGTATATATTGATAATATAAAAATAGATTATGATACTATTTGCTTACAATGTAATTCTAGTACTGGTGAAGGATATGATTTGAAAAAAACTTCGGTATTGATTATTGATTTAAAAGATTATTATATGATCAATCAATTTAAACTTGTCTTATCATTATTTGACAATAGTAATCAAGCTAATACTTTTTCTTTTGGAGTAGCACGAGATATAAATAATGATAGTAAGGTATACACCTATAATGATTTTACTTTTATTGGTAAACCAGATTTTCATTATGAAATAAGTTTTGATAACTTAACTTTATTTGAACCAGAATAT
>JAQUFI010000100.1 GCA_028684735.1 Bacilli bacterium
GATCTTAATTGATGTGAAAGGTTCGGTTGGTTTAACAGGATTGGAAGCTGAAAAGATCCTTGATCAAATTAATATTACTTGTAATAAAAATACGATTCCTAATGATACCGAATCACCAATGAAGACAAGTGGGATTAGACTTGGTAGTCCAGCTATGACCACTCGTGGTCTAAAAGAAGATGACTTTAAAGAAATTGGACGAATTATTATTGAAGCCTTAAATCATGGTGACGATAAAAATGTCTTAGATAAATTAAAGAAAGATGTATTAACCATAACAAAAAAATACCCCTTATATGAGGTGAAGTAGATGGATAAAGATATTTTAGGTAAAAATGTTAGTCAAAAAATTAAGGATGAGATCCATAATTATACTAATCCTTTGACGATTAAACCAGGATTAGCTGTTATTCAAATAGGAGAACATGCAGCTAGTGATGTCTATATTAATCAAAAAAGAAAAGCTGCTTTAGAGGTTGGAATTACTTTTAAACATTTTAAGTTTACGAAAGATGATCCTGAAGATTTAATTATTCAAAAGATTAAAGAGTTAAATCAAAACGAATATGTTTCAGGGATTATTGTGCAATTACCAATTCCAATTAATTTTGATAAAAATAAAATTATTAATAGTATTGATCCTAGTAAAGATGTCGATGGTTTAACTTCGATTAGTTTAGGTAATTTGGTTACGAAACAAGATGGTTTTATCTCTTGTACACCGGCTGGAATTATGCTGTTATTAAATGAATACAAGATCGACGTCTCAAGAAAGCATGTCGTCATTATTGGAAGAAGTGAATTAGTTGGTAAACCATTAATGAATTTAATGTTGAATCATGATGCAACGGTAACGATTTGTCACTCAAAGACCATTAATATAGATCTTTTAACGAAACAAGCTGATATCTTAATCGTTGCAGCTGGTAAACCAGAGTTGATTAAATCTGATATGATTAAGAATAGTGCGATTGTTATTGATGTTGGTATTAACCGTGTTAATGGTAAAATAATTGGTGATGTTGATTATGCCAATGTATATGACAAAGTTAGTTATATCACACCAGTACCTGGTGGGGTAGGACCAATGACGGTTGCTATGCTTTTGAAAAATGTTATGATTAGTCATCAAAAAGCTAGTCATACTTATAATCATCAAGAACAACCAAGTGAACCTACCATTTCCCTTAGTAATGGTCAAAAGTATTATATAACAGATAAATTAGTCTTAGATGGAAAAAATTATTTATATTTACTTGATCAAGAAACAAAAACTGATGTTAAGTTTTGTGAATTTGATGAGGCTAATAATAAATTAATCTTAGTTAATAATGATGATATAAATGCTAAATTAGCGTTTATGATCTTTGAGAAGTATGTGAGTTGATATTTATGAAATTAATTGATAAAAATAATACTTATATTGAAGATGGGGTTATGATAGGGGATAATACTACTATTTATCCTAATGTTGTCATCGAAGGAACAACGATAATCGGGGATAATTGTACGATTTATAGTGGTTCAGTAATTAAGGATAGTAAAATAGGTCATAACAATGTCATCTATAGTTCTTATATTATGGATAGTGAGATTGGTAATAATAATGAGATTGGACCTTATGCTAATATTAGATCACATAATATCATAAGAAATAATATTAAAGTTGGAGCTTTTGTTGAACTTAAAAAATGTGAAATTAATGACCACTCTAAAATTCCTCATTTATCCTACCTAGGAGATGCGAAAGTAGGAAGTAATGTAAATGTAGGTTGTGGGGTCATAACAGCTAATTATGACGGTAAAAACAAGCATCAAACCGTTATTAAAGATAATGTCTTTATTGGATGTAATAGTAACTTAGTAGCACCCCTTACTTTACACGATGGTTGCTTTATAGGAGCAGGTTCGACAGTTACAGATGATGTTTATGAAAACCAATTATGTCTAGCTAGATCTAGACAAGTAAATAAGGAGATGAAATAATGAGAAAATGGATTGATGAATTTAAAAAATTCGCCATTAAAGGTAATGTTATTGATATGGCTATTGGGGTTATTATTGGTGGTGCTTTTGGTAAAATTGTTACCTCATTAGTAAATGATATCATGATGCCTCTTTTTGGATTGATTTTAGGTGGTTTAGACTTTAAAGAATTAACAATAACTTTTAAAGATACAAATATTGCTTATGGGATGTTTATCCAACAAATAATTGATTTTTTAATTATTGCTGTTTGTATTTTTATATTTATTAAGTTATTAAATAGTTTTAAAGAGAAAACCAAAGAAGAAGTAAAAGCACCTGAAGTAATACCAGAGCCAAAAGATATTCTTTTATTAGAAGAAATAAGAGATCTATTAAAAGATCAAAATAAAACAAAGAAGAAAAGTAAAGGTT
Source organism: Bacilli bacterium (assembly GCA_028684735.1). Taxonomy (GTDB): domain Bacteria; phylum Bacillota_I; class Bacilli_A; order RF39; family UBA660; genus UBA5364. Next base: position 2,401 of record JAQUFI010000100.1, read on the forward strand.
AATTTAACCTTTATTTTTAATTCTTTTAATAAAAAAGTGTTGTCAAAATAATTTAATTTTGATATAATCATATTGCATACTTAAATGGCGATGTAGCTCAGCTGGCTAGAGCGTCCGGTTCATACCCGGAAGGTCGTGGGTTCGACCCCCTCCGTCGCTACCAAATATGAGGAACTTGCTACCCCCTGTAATTAGTAATAATTATAAGGGAGTGGCATTAACATAATAGTAAGCAGTTAGAAATAGATTGTTATCCAAAAGAAAGGAGAGCAATCTATTTTTATGTTGGAATTTAAAACCATAAGACAATTAAAGGCAGATAAGGAGTTTTTAGACTTTATAGGTAAAAGCAAGCCTACTATCAGAATAACTGATGGTGCAATATTAGAAATTAAGAAAACTAATATTAAGACTGTCAAACCAATTATTTATGAGATAGTAGATCTGAACTTAATTATCTACCACTATGCTTGTGATAATCTAAACAATAAGAGATACTACATACCAAACTATAAGAAGTCTTACACTTTAAATCAAATAAAAGAGCTAATTAGAAATATGCTTACTACTAACCTTGACAAATAGAGAAAAAAGTCTATAATAAATAGGCAATTAACGAGAGTATGTTCTTTGACAGGTGAAGTAGTATGTATAACCTATATGCTATCTTCACCTTTTTCTTTTAAAAAATATGAGAGAAAGAGAGATGATTGAATGAATTTAAAAGCAGGAATATATGTTAGAGTATCAACTGAAGAACAAAGAGATTATGGTTATTCAATTGATGGGCAAATAAGAGAGTTAAAAGATTATTGTAAAAGAAAGAATTATATAATTGTAGATATTTATAATGATGCGGGGCATAGTGCCAAAGATTTAAAAAGACCAAATATGGAACGAATG
>JAQUFI010000033.1 GCA_028684735.1 Bacilli bacterium
TGGGATAGTACTTTCATCAACGATAGATACTCTTCCTACATTTTTTGTAGCAGCTTGTTCAGCCTTTTTGATTGCTTCTGGTACTTCATTAGCTTTACCAGTACCAAGTCCAACTTGACCTTTTCTGTCTCCTACAACAACTGTAGCAGAGAAACGGAAATGACGACCACCTTGTGTTACTTTAGTAACACGACCAATACTAACAACTTCAGATTCGAATTGTTTTGGTCTTGGTTCTCTTCTTCTCTTCTCCATTAATTTCCCTCCTCTAGAATTCTAATCCATTTTCACGTGCTGCTTCAGCTAAAGCTTTTACACGTCCATGATAAAGGTATCCACCTCTATCAAAAGTTACTTTTGTAATTTTTGCCTTTTTTGCTCTTTTTGCTAATAATTCGCCAACTTTACTAGCTGCTTCAATATTACTACCATTTTCCAATTTAAGTTCTTTATCAATTGAAGAAGCATTAACTAAAGTAATCGATTTTTCATCATCAATGATTTGAGCAAAAATATTATTATTTGATCTAAACACATTCAATCTTGGAACTTCACTAGTACCAACTAGATTTTTTCTCACACGAACATGTCTAGCCTTATGCATGTCATTACGAGATACTTTATTAATCATAAGTATTACTCTCCTTTACTTTAATTATTTAGATGCCTTTTTTCCCTCTTTACGACGGACAACTTCATCTTTATAGCGAATTCCTTTACCTTTATAAGGTTCTGGTCTTCTTATTTTTCTTACATTGGCTGCAAATTCGCCAACTAAACACTTATCAATTCCACTAATAACTAATTCAGTATTACTAGGGCATTCTAATTTAATGCCTTCTGGTATTTCCATAGTTACCGGATGTGAGTAACCTGCAGTTACTACTAATCCTTCTCCCTTTAATGAAAAACGATACCCAACACCAATTGTTTCAAGTTTCTTAGTATATCCTTCCGTAACCCCAATAATCATATTCTTGATATTAGCGTTATCAGTTCCATGGATACCCTTAAAATTATCATTTTTTCTTTCAACAATAACTTCACTATCCTTTACGGTTACAGTAATATTTTTGTCAATTTCAGTAGAAAGTTCACCTTTAGGACCAGTAACTTTAACGATATTTCCATCAACTGATACTGTAACGTTTTCTGGTATTGAGAGTACTCTATTTCCAATACGACTCATCTTTATCCTCCTTTAACTTCTACCAAATATAAGCTAAAACTTCTCCACCTAAGTTTTCAGTTCTTGCTTGTTTGTCGGTCATTAAACCTTTTGATGTTGAAATAATAGCAATTCCTAAACCACTAAGCACTCTTGGTACATCAGTTGATTTAGCATATACTCTTAATCCTGGTTTTGAAATTCTCTTTAAACCAGTAATGACTCTTTCTTTCTTTTCACCGTATTTTAAACTTAAAATAATAATGTTTTGAATATTATTCTTTTTAATTTTAAAATCTTCAATAAATCCTTCTTCTTTTAAGATTCTTGCGATTTCTAATTTCATCTTTGAAGCGGGTACTTCAACTTCTTTATATCGCATTTGATTAGCATTACGAATTCTTGTAAGCATATCTGCGATTGGATCAGTTACTACCATATATATCCTCCCTTCAATTTACCAGCTAGATTTGGTAACCCCTGGTATTTGTCCTTTATAAGCTAATTCTCTGAAACAAATACGGCAAATTCCATATTTCTTAAGTACAGCACGTGGTCTACCACATCTTGAACAACGTGTATATTCACGAACCTTAAACTTTTGTTTACGATTAGCTTTATTAATCATGCTTTTTTTAGCCATAATTTCCTCCTTTATTTCTTAAATGGCATACCGAAACCTTTTAAGAGTTCTAATGCTTCAGCATCAGTATTAGCTGTTGTTACAAAGACAACATCCATACCACGTACTTTTAAAACATCATCATATTCAATTTCTGAAAAAATTAATTGTTCAGTCAAACCTAATGTATAATTTCCTCTTCCATCAAAAGCTTTATTAGAAATTCCTCTAAAGTCTCTAACACGAGGTAATGCGATACTAATTAGTTTATCTAAGAAGTTATACATTTTTTCACCACGTAAAGTAACTTTGCATCCAATTGGTTGCCCTTCACGTAGTTTAAATCCTGCAATTGATTTTTTTGATTTAGTTGCGACTGGTTTTTGTCCTGTAATGATTTCTAATTCGGCCATAGCAGCATCTAATAATTTACTATTAGTTGTAGCATCGCCAATACCCATATTTATTACAATTTTTTCTAATTTTGGTACTTCCATTACATTTTTATAATTATTTTTTTTCATTAATTCAGGTATGATCACATCTTTATATTTTTGTCTTAGGCGGTTCATATATACCCTCCTTCCAATTAAATATTTTCATTCGATTTTTTACAAATTCTGACTTTATTATTCTTTTTATCAATAGTATGTCCTATTCTGGTACCTTTTTTGGTTTTAGGATCAAGTATCATTATATTAGAAGCATGAATTGGAGCTTCTCTTTCTACGATACTTCCAGCATTTTGACCATCAGGTTTAACATGCTTTTTAATCATATTGACTCCTTCAATAACAACTTTGTTTTCATTTTTTAGAATCGATATAATTTTTCCTTCTTTACCGCGATCTTTACCAGCAATAACAACTACTTTATCTCCTGTTTTAAAGTTCATATTTTCCTCCAAACACTATAACACTTCTTTAGCAAGTGATATAATTTTCATAAAATTTTTGTCACGTAATTCACGTCCTACTGGCCCAAATACACGAGTTCCAACCATCGTATTATCATCTTTAATAATAACACAAGCATTATCATCAAACTTAATATAAGATCCATCTTCTCTTCTTAGACCAAATTTGCTTCTAACAATAACAGCTTTAACAACTTTCCCTTTTCCAACGGTACCATTAGGAGTTGCTTTTTTAACAGTTCCAACAACGATATCTCCAATATTGCCAGTTCTAACTTTACTGCCTCCAAGGACCCTAATTACAGTTAATTCACGAGCTCCTGAATTGTCAGCAACTTTCAAACGACTTTCTTGTTGAATCATAATTAATCCTCCTTATCGTTACAATTATAAAATAATTGCTTTTTCTACTATCTTAACTAAGCGAAAACGTTTAGTTCTAGATAATGGTCTAGTTTCTTCAATAAGCACAGTATCTCCTACTTTTGCTTCATTCTTTTCATCATGTGCTGTATATTTTTTAGAATATTTAATACGTTTTCCATATAAGCGATCAGTCTTATGACTTTCAACTAAAACAGTAATTGTTTTGTCGCTTGCATCACTTACAACTTTACCAACAAATTGTTGTTTTCTTTTACTTTCCATAATACCTCCCATTATTGTAACTCTCTTTCACGTAAAATTGTTTTCATACGTGCAACAAGTTTTCTTAATTCTTTAATTCGTGAAGGTTTTTCAAGACTTCCTGTAGCTTGGCTAAAACGCAAATTAAATAATTCTTCTTTATACTCTTCAATTTTTTTAGTGATTTGTTCGCTTGTCAAATCTCTTATTTCCTTATTTGTCATGCTACATCACCGCTTTCTCTTTTAACAAATTTACATTTGATTGGTAGTTTATGCATCGCTAATCTTAATGCTTCACGAGCAGTAGCTTCATCAACACCATTAATTTCAAATATAATTTTTCCTTTTTTTACTACAGCTACCCATACTTCTGGTTGCCCTTTACCTTTACCCATACGCGTTTCAATCGGTATTTTGGTTAATGATAAGTGTGGGAAAATATTTATCCAAACTTTTCCTCCACGTTTCATATAACGAGTCATAGCAACACGAGCTGCTTCGATTTGTTGTTGTGTCACCCAATTACCTTCCATTGCCATTAATCCGTAATCTCCAAAATGTAATTCAGTATTACCTTTAGCTCTTCCTTCATAAGATAGACGGTGTAGACGACGGTATTTAGTTCTTTTTGGTATTACTGCCATCACTATTACCTCCCTTAGCTTTTTTTTCAGGAAGAATTTCACCTTTATAAATCCAAACTTTTACACCAATTTTTCCATAAGTAGTATCAGCTTCCTTATGAGCATAATCAACATCTGCTCTTAACGTATGAAGCGGAATATTACCTTCAGTATATCCTTCTGATCTTGCCATATCAGCCCCGCCTAAACGACCTGATACTAAAGTCTTAATTCCTTTAACTCCTGCTTTCATTGAATTTCTAATTGCTCTTTTTTGAGCAACTCTAAATGATACACGATTTTCAATTTGATGTGCAATATTTTCTGCAACTAATGCTGCAACAGTGTCAGGACTCTTGATTTCCATAATTGAAATTTGAACATTTTCATCAACTAGTTTTGATAATTGTTTTTTAATTTTTTCAATTTCATCTCCACCATGTCCGATTACAACACCTGGTTTTGCAGTATTAATAATTACTTCTGTTTTCTTAGCGTTTCTTTCAATCAGAATGCTTGAAACTGCTGCGTCTTTTAATTTTTTTGTTAAAAACTTACGAATCGTATCGTCATTTTTTAGAAATTTTGCAAAATCTTTATTTTCTGCATACCATTTTGATTCCCAAGTTTTATTCATTCCCATTCTAAGTCCAATTGGACTAACCTTTTGACCCATCAGTTTACCTCCTTCTTTTAATTTTTCTCACTTACGATAACCGTAATATGACTTGTTCTTTTTTTAATTGGATCAACATTTCCTCTCGATCCCATTCTAGCCCTCTTCATTGTTTGGCCTTCATTAATATATGCCTCTTTGACATATAACTTATCTTTATCTAAACTTAGATTGTTTTCAGCGTTTGCAACAGCTGAAACTAATACTTTTTTAATCAAGCGAGCAGCTTCTTTATTCATATTATTTAAAATAACTTCCGCTTCTTTAACACTTTTTCCGCGTATTAAATCTATAACTAAACGAGCTTTACGAGGTGCAATTCGAACTGTTTTTGCAATTGCCTTTGCTTCCATTTTAGTCCTCCTTCCTGGTCACTTTTATTTTTTCTTTCCGTCGCCATGTCCACCAAATTTACGTGTTGGTACAAATTCACCAAGTTTATGTCCGACCATATCTTCCGTAACATATACCGGGATGAATTCCTTACCATTATGAACAGCAAATGTATGTCCAATAAAATCAGGATAAATTGTTGAACGGCGAGACCATGTTTTAATAACTTCTTTTTTTTCTGATTTACCTACGGCCTTAACCTTTTTAGCTAAACTTTCGTCAATAAAAGGTCCTTTTTTTAAACTTCTTGCCATTTAAACCATCCTTTCATTATTTTTTACGACCACGAACAATTAAATTGTTTGAAGCTTTTTTATTTTTTCTTGTTTTATATCCTAGTGCTGGTTTACCCCAAGGAGTAACTGGTGCTTTACGTCCAATTGGTGAACGTCCTTCACCACCACCATGAGGGTGATCATTTGGATTCATAACTGATCCACGAACAGTTGGTTTAATTCCCATGTGTCGCTTACGACCAGCCTTACCATAATTGATCAATTCATGATCAGCATTACCTACTACCCCGATTGTAGCTCTACAGGTTCCTAATATCTTACGAACTTCACCGCTATTTAAACGAACTAGTACGTATTTTCCTTCTTTTCCTAAAATTTGAACACCTGAACCAGCCGTTCTTGCTAATTGTCCACCTTTACCAGGTTTTAGTTCGACATTATGAACCATTGTTCCTTCAGGAATGTTTTGTAATGGTAAACAGTTACCAATTTTAATATCAGCACCTTCACCACTTTCAATTTTATCTCCAACTTTTAAATCTTTTGGAGCAATAATATATTTCTTTTCACCATCTAGATAGTTAATTAAAGCAATATTAGCAGTTCTATTTGGATCGTATTCAATGGTTGCTACAGTTCCAATAATATTATCTTTATTTCTAATAAAATCAATAATACGATATTTTCTTTTAGCTCCACCACCGCGATGTCTCAAAGTAATCTTACCTTGATTATTACGACCACCACTTTTGTTAAGTGTTACAACTAATGATTTTTCAGGAGTAGTCGAAGTTATTTCATCATTGATTAAAGTCGACATTCCACGAGAAGCATTAGTTACTGATTTATAATTTTTAATCGCCATATGTATCCTCCTGACTAACTAAGTTCGATTGAACTTCCTTCTTTTAATTTTACAATTGCTTTCTTAACTTTACTTGTTTTACCAACGTATTTACCAACTCTTTTTCTTTTAGGTCTTACGTTCATGGTATTAACACTTTCGACTTTTACATCGAATATACTTTCAACTGCTTGCTTGATTTGTACTTTATTAGCTTTAACATCAACACTAAAAGTAATAGTATTGTGGTTTTGAGCTAACTCACTACTTTTTTCAGTAATGATTGGTGACTTGATAATATCTCGATAATTATGCATTAAACAAGCACCTCCTCAATCTTCTTAACAGCTTTTTCTGTAACAATCATATGATTAGCTGAAACAATATCATAAGTATTAATTTCATTAACATCTAATAACATTATTTCAGGAATATTACGAGTTGCTAAAATAATATTATCATCAAATTCATCCACTACGATTAAAATGTTTCTATCTACTTTTAAATTTTTCATTACTTCTAAAGCTTCTTTTGTTTTAGTTGTTTCAAACTTTAAATTATCTAAAATAATTAAATTACTATTGATTACTTTATAAGATAAAGCTGATTTTAAGGCTAATCTTTTTTCTTTACGATTCATTTTAACCGTAAAATTTCTTTGAGCTGGTCCAAAGACAACTCCTCCACCAACCCATTGTGGTGATCTAATACTACCTTGACGAGCACGACCAGTACCCTTTTGTCTCCAAGGTTTTCTTCCTCCACCACTTACTTCAGCACGTGTTTTTGTACTTGCTGTTCCTTGTCTTTGATTATTATGCGCTAATCTAATAGCATCATATAGAACAGCATCATTTGGTTCAATTCCCCAAATTGTTTCATTTAAAGCAATATCACTAACTTTTTCACCTTTGGTGTTTAATACAGATAATTTTTTCATCTATATTCCTCCCTACTTGTCTTCTTCAGTTGTCGCTTCTTCAACAACTTCTTCCGTTACAGTTTCTTCTTCTATTGTTGTTTCAACTTCTTCTGTAACTTCTTCAACATTTGTTTCTTCTACCACTGGTGTTTCATTTATTGCTTCATATGAATTTAATTCTTCAACTTCATTAGTTTTACTAGGATTTTTTACTGAAGACTTAATAATTACTAACGAATTCTTTGCTCCTGGAATATTCCCTTTTACTAATAGAACATTGTTTTCAGAATCAACTGAAACAATTTCAAGATTTTGAATTGTAACAGTGACTGCTCCCATATGTCCTGGTAATTTTTTACCTTTAAAAACACGCATTGGTCTCATTGAACCCATTGAACCTGGGCTTCGATGGTATTGTGAACCATGTCCCATTGGTCCACGTTTTTGATTATGGCGTTTAATTGCGCCTTGGAACCCTTTTCCTTTTGTAGTTCCAGTAACATCAACAACTTCTCCTTCAACAAACGCTTCAACAGTAATTTGTTGTCCTAAAGTATAATCATTGATTTCTACACCTCTAATTTCTTTAAAGAAGCGCTTAGGTGTAGTTTCAGCTTTATTGGTGTGTCCAATAGAAGCTTTAGTCGCTAACTTTTCTCTCTTTGTATCAAAACCTAATTGAATTGCATCGTAACCATCATTGGCTTTTGTTTTAATTTGGGTAACAACATTTGGTTCTACTTCAACAACTGTTACCGGAATCAATTTACCAGATTTTGTAAATACTTGAGTCATTCCAATTTTACGACCTAAGATTCCTTTCATATTTTTTCCTCCTATTAATTATTATAATTTGATTTGAATATCAACACCGCTTGGAACATCTAAATGAGTTAATGCCTCAATTGTTTCCTTACTTGGGTTGGTGATATCAATTAGCCTTTTATGAGTTCTTTTTTCAAATTGTTCACGTGAATCTTTATACTTATGAACTGCTCTTAAAATAGTGATTTTTTCAATATCAGTTGGTAGTGGAATTGGTCCACTTACTTCGCCACCGGTTCTTTTAACCGTTTCAACAATTTTAGCACAAGCATTATCTAAGTTTTTGTGTTCAAATGATTTTAATCTGATACGAACTTTAGTTTTAGACATATTGTATCCTCCTTTCGTCTATATCCAGTATAGACTTGCTCCGTGTAAAAACCCCAACCACGTTATTTTATTTAACAACTTAACCTGGTGTGTCGGCAACCTCACACATCAACGCTACTCCACACATTGAAAATTATACACATTTATTATATGAATTGCAAGTGTTTTTAGGACTTTTTTTATTTTTTTAAAATAATTAAAAAACATGCTATAATATTAAAGGAGGTTAAGAGAATGAAAATTTGTATTATAGGTACTGGAGCATATGGATTATCTCTATCCCTTATGTTCAACGAAAATAATAATGATATTATAATGTGGACTAAGTTTGACCACGAATTAAATGAACTATCTACTAAACGCAGTTACGAAAAAGTTTTACCAGGAGTAACTATTCCTGAAAATATTAAATTCACTTGCAATATGAAAGAAGCCGTTAAAGATGCTGACTTAATTGTCATTGCTGTACCTGCTGCTTTTGTTGATAATATTGCTTCCGAATTAAAAAATTATTATCAGGAAGAACAACACATTTGCCTTGCTAGTAAAGGAATTGAGAATGATACTTGTTTATTTGTAAATGATGTTTTACAAAAGTACATTCAAACCGATAAGGTAGCAGTAATATCTGGTCCATCTTTTGCAATCGATATCGCTAAAAAAGTTCCAATTGGGTTATCTTTAGGTACAACTAATCCTAAAACAGAAGCAATTTTGAAAAACAGTTTACAAAATCAATATTTAAAATTAAGAACAACCCATGATATTATTGGTATTGAAATATGTGGTTCAATTAAAAACGTCATTGCCATAGCTGCTGGAATGTTAGACGGAATGGGACTTCCTGAGTCAACCCAAGCAATGTTTATAACCGAATCTCTGCACGATATCAAAGCCTTAATTAAAGCTTTGGGTGGAGATGGAAAAACAATTTTATCGTTTGCTGGATTTGGCGATCTTTTACTTACTAGTACAAGTACAAAAAGTCGTAACTTTTCATTTGGAAAATTAATTGGAGAAAATCAACCCAGAGAAGTAATTGATGAATATATAAGTAATACCACAATTGAAGGACTATATACCTTAAAGTCAATTCATAAATTAATTAAAGATAAAGATGTTGATATTCCTATTATCGACCTTATTTATGAAATTGTCTTTGATGGTCATGATTGCAGTAATTTACAAACTTTTTTAATTTCTAAAAAATAGGTATATTTTTTAAATCATCGCTTATAATAATAATGAACTGGGATAAATTTAACTTCCCGGTTCATTTTTTTGTATAAAAAAAGTTAGATTATATCTAACTATTATTTTGTATATGGTACTAAAGCTATAAATCTAGCTTTTTTTACTTCACCAGCAATATGTCTTTGATGTCTAGCACATGCACCAGTAATTCTTCTTGGTAATATTTTTCCTTTATCACCACTAATATATTTTCTAATGATATCTACATCTTTATAATCAACAGACTTGCCTGCACACATTTGACATATTTTTTTCTTTTTTCTATAATATTCTGCCATGGTTTCCTCCTTATTTTATTCTAGGAAATTATCATCAATTGAAACACTATCTCCAAAATCAGCAAATGGATCACTTTCAATATCCAGATTATTGGTTGGAGCACTGCTTTGATAATCGTATGGGCTTGGTCCAGAAGTAACTTTATTTTCTCTTTGACCCTTACTTTCCAGGAACTGAACACTATCAGCAACAACGTCTGTTGTATATCTTTTGTTCCCATCCTTATCAGTATAACTTCCTGTTTGAATTCGGCCATCAATCGATACTAAACTACCTTTATCTAAATATTGGCAAACATTCTCAGCTTGTTTACGCCATACAATTATGTTGATAAAATCTGTTTCTTTTTCACCTTGAGCGTTGTTAAAAGTTCTATTGATAGCTATACTAAATCTTGTAAACGGTATATTCGAACTTGTATATTTAAGTTCAGGTTTGATTGTAAGTCTTCCTACTAAACAAACACGATTCATATTTTCACCTCTTAATCTTCAATTTTAGTAATTAAGTGGCGAATAACATCTCCACTAATTAGGGCTAAACGATCAAATTCTTTAATAGCTTCATCATTATCAGCTTCAGCATTGATTAAAAAATAATAACCATTCTTAAACTTTTTGATTTCATAAGCTAATTCTCTTTGACCCATTTCCTTAAAATTAGTTATCTTAGCACCCTTAGAAGTTAAAATCTTTTCAAAGTTTTCAGCAACTTTTCTAATTTCTTCTTCAGCTAGTGTTGGTTTAACGATAAACATAATTTCATAGTTTCTCATTTTCACACCTCCTTATGGTCTTTGGCTTCATTCGAAGCAAGGAGTAAATTAATACTCGTTTAAGATTATAACAAATTTTTTTCTTGATGTAAATGTTTATTTTCAGTATTTTTTAAATATACCGGAATATAAGCCAATAATGTAATTATTAACGCCGTTATTTCTAAAACAACAATCGGATAATTAATGTTTCTTAAAAAAGGATATAACATTAATACGTGTTCTGGTAATGATTCAGACATAATATAATTGGTATTAAAAATATTGTTAAAGATAAATGCTCCTAAAAAGACAATATTCGCATAAACAATACTTTTATATAAATCTGTTTTCTTAATCTTTATATTATGCATATAAAAGATAAAAAAGGTACACAATACAAAGAAATGATGACTAATAAAGAATTCATAAAAAATAAAATAATCAAAACTACTAGTTAGATTAGGCCAAATTGTAGCTGTAAATGGTCCCATGAAAGCAAAGAAATAAACAATTTTAAAAACTTCTTTCTTCTTAAAAATTAAAGAATATATAAATAGATAACCCGTAATAAAACAAAAATGTAATGGTAAATCATTACGCCAAATATATATTCCATAATATAAATAACTACCCATATAAATAAATCTATTTAATAGCCAAGTCACTATCATGATAATGACGATTCTTTTTTTGGTTTTTGAACTTAAGTTACTGATTTTATGTCGATTTATATAAATAAGGATTAAACCTCCTATTAAAATTAACAAACAAGCAAAATGAATTAAACCAAACAATTCAAAACTTATACCAGGCAATTCATCAACAAAAAATTCCCTCATATCTCACCTACACATTAAATCTAAAATGGCATATATCACCATCTTGCATTACATATTCCTTTCCTTCAAGCCTTACACGACCAGCTTCTTTAACCGCTTTCTCACTTCCATATTTTTCTAAATCTTCATAACTCATTACTTCTGCTCTAATAAAACCTCTTTCAAAGTCACTATGAATAATACCAGCACATTCTGGTGCTTTCATTCCTTTAATAAAAGTCCAAGCTTTGACTTCATCACTACCAACCGTAAAATAAGTCGCTAAACCTAATAAAGAGTATGTTGCTTTGATCAAAGAATCTAAACCACTTTCCCTAATTCCTAATTCCTCTAGAAAAAGTTTGGTATCTGCTTCATTTAATTCACTTAGTTCTGATTCTATTTTAGCACATACCGGTACTACCAATGCTTTTTCTTTTGAAACATACTCCCTTAAAGTTTCCACATATTTATTACCACCTGACAACAAATCATCTTCACTAATATTTGCCATATAGATAATTGGTTTGGCAGTTAATAAATTAAAATGCTTAATCATTTTATATTGTTCTGAATTAAAATCTATCTTTCTAACTGGTATATTTTGAAGTAAGTTATCTTTAATTAACTCTAGTGTCTCAACTTCTTTTAAACCTTCTTTGTCCTTTGCCATCATAGCTTTCTTGCTTATTTTATTAAGTCTGTTTTCAATAATTTCTAAATCCGATAAAATTAATTCAATATCAATAATTTCAATATCCCGAATCGGATCAACACTATTTTCCACATGAATAATATTGTCATCTTCAAAACAACGAACAACTTCAACAATCGCATCAACCTCACGAATCTGAGATAAAAACTTATTTCCTAAACCTTCACCTAGTGAGGCACCTTTAACTAAACCTGCAATATCAGTAAATTCATAAGTTGTAGGAATTGTATTCTCTGGAATATATAAATTTTCTAAAAATTCTAATCTTTTATCAGGAACAACCACGATACCTACATTTGGATCAATCGTCGCAAACGGGTAATTAGCGGCTAAAATATTTTTCTTTGTAATAGCATTAAATAATGTTGATTTGCCAACATTAGGTAATCCAACAATACCAGCTGTTAAACTCATAAAGCACCTCGTTTCTGAAATATTATATCAAAAATAACGAAAATGAAAAAGTGTTATAAATAACACTATAATGTTGGATAACTATTTATTCCAATTGGTAAACCAATAATATACCATCCAACAATAATTAATAACCAAATCCCAGCAATTAATAAAATTGACGGCATCATCATTTTTAAAGTCCCAAAAATGGTTATTTTTTGTTCTTCATCGGTGTTGTATTTTTGTAAAAAGGCTAACATAACAATAAAATAGATAAATAGTGGGGTTATACTTCGACCAATCCCATCTGCTGCTTTAAAAATAAATTGTGTAAAATCAGGTGTTATATTAGATCTCATAAATAAAGGAACTAAAATAGGCGATGCTAAAGTCCATTTCATAATTGTCGATGGAACTAAAATGCTCATTAAGATAATAATAATAAACATCGTTGCAATTAAAGGAATTCCTGAAAATGGTAAAATCCCCATAAAATCAACTAGTTTTACAGCAATTACTTCACCCAAATTAGTATACTCTAATAATCCTACAAGTTGTGATGTAAAGAACAATAATACAAATAAATAACCAATACCTTCAAAATGTTTAGATAAACCAACACTATATTCAGTACTATTTTTAATATTTCTTGATACATATCCATAAACAAAACCACATATCATCATAATTAAGACAATGATATACATAAAACCATCTTTAAATGGCGAACCATCACTCCATAATCTTACAATATAATTATCACCTTCACCAAGTAATAATCCAGAATTATAAGAACCGGGTAAGATCATATAAACAATACCTACCAACAGTAAGCCCAAAGCCAAATTACTATAGTATAGGGCTTTCTTTGATATTATTAAATTATCTTCTTCAATTTCTGTTTTACTGATTTTAGGAGCTAAATACTTTTTAATAATCAATGTTCCTAAGATGGCTAAAATGAAAGTACTTGCAATCATAATATATATGTTTGATAGCAAGTTAAATTGATAATCCTTATCGACATTTACAATCGCAGCTTTTTCCGTCAACGATCCTAAGAAATAGTCATTGTATGAAGGCAATAACCCAGCTCCATATCCTAAGGTAATACCAAGAAAAATCGTTATCATTCCCAACATTGGTTTTTTATCAGCATATTTATAAATAATACCAATTAACGGTAACAATAATACATAACTATATTCTCCAACAAAAGTACTTGC
>JAQUFI010000034.1 GCA_028684735.1 Bacilli bacterium
GTAGAACCTTAAGGCTCTACCGCCACTGGTCGTTTCTGGATTACCAAACATGACTCCGACTTTTTCTCTTAATTGATTAATAAAAATTGCTGTACATTTACTGCGATTCATGATTCCGGCCAACTTACGCATAGCTTTAGACATTAGGCGGGCTTGTAAGCCAATTGATGAATCAGCCATTTCACCATCTAATTCAGCTTGCGGTACCAAAGCCGCAACGGAGTCGATAACGATCAGATCAACAGCGCCACTTTCAATTAACATTTCCGTGATCGACAAAGCATCTTCACCGCTATCAGGTTGTGATAAGATCAAGTCATCAATGTTAACTCCTAAAGCACGAGAATACATAGGATCGATCGCATTTTCAACATCGATAAAAGCTGCTTTCCCACCCTTTTTTTGAACTTCAGCAATAGCATGCAATGCAACTGTTGTCTTACCACTAGATTCAGGTCCATAAATTTCAATTATTCTACCTTTAGGATAACCACCAATTCCAAGAGCTATATCAAGGCTGATCGAACCACTAGACACAACATCAATTTCTGTTTTTTTATTATCACCTAAGCGCATAACTGAGCCTTTTCCAAATTGTTTTTCAATATCAAGTAAAACTTGTTCTAATTTTTTATCATTATCTGATTTTTTATCTTTAGTTGTACTAACCATTATGTATTCCTCCTTACATCTACAATATAATTGTATACTATCTTGACTTTAATGTCAATACCTAAAACGAACAATTGTTTGTGTTGTTTTAAGGTGTTATTTTATACATATTTTGAATATTTATTTAGTAATAATTAACGATGTGTAAGACTAATATTAACACTAATTAATAATTTATAAAATTTATTTCATAAAAAAACCATTAACTTTCATTATATTAATGGTATTTTTATTAAACTTATTATTGAAAAAATAATTTTTTATTCATTTGATAATATTGAATACCAGATACAATTGATAAGACAGTTGCAACAAGTAACAATAGATCAGCAACTTTTAAATTCCATAATTCAAAAGGTAAATTATAGAATAAAGTTAGGACAATCCCTACCATTAAACAAGCAGTTTTAATTTTACCACTGTTAATAGCAGCAACCACTGACCCTTTACTTCCTGCCACCATTTTAATTGAGTTAACAACACTATCTCTAACAATAATTACAACTGGGATAATAGGATGAATAACTCCTTGTGATGCTAAGATAATTAAAACAGAATTAACTAAAATTTTATCAGCAATGGCATCCATCATTTTTCCTAAATCTGTAATCATATTATATTTTCGCGCTATATATCCATCAAAAAAATCAGTAAGTGAAGCAATAATAAACAATACACCAGCAATTAAATAAGTAACATTTACAACAATAGATTCATTAATAAATAATTCTGGTAGTTCTATTCCCATTGCATCAAATGGAAATAATAAAATAGTAATTATAAATAGTGACAAAATAATTCTTAATAATGTTAATTTGTTTGGTAAATTCATTTTTTTCCTCCTGTACTACATATTAATCATTGAAAGATTCTTTTCAACAAAATCATCCGTGCTAACTAATTGAACAACAAAATATCCAATGATTATTAAAAGTAATATAATAAATATATATATAATAAAAGATGGAATGTTAATTTTTTTCTTATTTGTTAATGTATATGGAGAAGCTATCTTTTTAACAGGTTCATCATTTTTTTCTTTGCTTTTTTTCTTTGCTTTTTTAATATCTTCTAATGAAATCTTTGACGTATAATCAAATAAATATTCATTAAACTCATCGACCATTTCTTCATAAGGTAACCCTAAGTATTTAGCATAATCTCTAATAAAATATTTTAAATAAAAAATATCTTTAAAAGATTCAATATTTCCGTCTTCAATACTTTCGATTTGTGAAGGTCTCATTTTTAAATCTTCAGCAACCTCTTCGACGGTTATACCAATACTATCTCTAGCTGCTTTAAGTTTTTCTCCAATTTCTTTCAATTTAACACCACCTTAAACAATAATATTTCATAAGCCATGTTCTGTTATCTATTATTAGACGACAAACATCTATCTATCGATTACTCGATCCTATTAAAAGTTCGTTTCCTTTTAACAAGTTCCCCTACCAAATTTGGGTTTCTCACTCGTGGGGTTTACCCGTTCCACTTCATTTATTTCTAAATGAAATCGTCACTGTGGCACTTTATGTCTAATATAATCATATCCGAAGACTTAGATTAATTCGACGCCGTTAGTATTACTATACTACCTGAGGTTATTTTTTCCCTCAGCACGAACACTACTTCCATCACAGGTTAGTGTGAGCATGGACTTTCCTCTACATTATTAAAAATGCAGCGTTTGTCAAAATATTATTCTTTACCATATATTACTTTTTCTAAATTTGATAATCTTCTTAAAAGATCAGAATTAGTAGTATCACTACCAGTTCCTTCTTTTAATACTTCAATTTGTGTTTTCATTTTGCGTATTTCTTGTTTCAATTGCATATTATCATGAATTAATTCTTTTTTTTCAGTATCTAATTCTCTAATTAATTTCACAAATTCGCCATAATCACGAATGATAATATCTAAAAATTTATCTACCTCTTGTGGACGATACCCCCTAGTATCAATTTTAAATTCTTTATCAAGTAGATCTTGGGTCGTTAATAAAATTCGTTCTTGATACAAGTTTACACCTCCAATTACTAGGATAATTATCTCAAATAAAGATGGTTTTGTCAATCACAACAATATGGTATAAATTGGTCAAAAGATGATCCTATAAACTTGTTTTACAAAAGAAGCAAGTCTTATTATCCAAGTCATTAACCATCTTACAATTAGGACAAATTTTACCAGGAATATTTTTAGAAGCCCCCATTATTTCATCAGTTGGGTTTATTGAATCTGATTCTTCTGAATCGTCATCAATAAAAAATTTATTCTTATACTTCGTTGGTATATTAATATCATCTTTTTCTTCTTTAGATTTATCTTTTTTAGTTTTAGATTTATCGACATCATTGCTTTCAGTAATAAAATTTATTTCATCTATTAAATTATCATTGTTGTCTTGAACGGCTTTTTCTTCTTCATTCGTAGTTATCTCAGCGATTGGTTCTATTTCTTCACTTGGAATATCTTGGTTAAGACTCCAAGGACTCGCACCAGTTTCGTCTTTTTCGTCTACTTCTTGAAGAGGAATCTTATTAAATACAAAATCAGGTTCCATTGTTGTTATAGACTTTTCTTTAGACTCAACCTCTGGGTCTTCATTTTGAGGATCCATTTTTTTATCATTAAGATCAATCTCATTATCCTTGTTCTGAGGGATTTTAAATAATATTAACCAAATTAATAATCCAATGACAATACCACCGATAACTAATATAACTAGCATTATTGAGAATCCACTTTTCTCAATATTAATAATAAACTCTTTTGTGGTGCCATCAATACTAATACTTACAATATTAATCTTACTACCATCAGTTAAATCCTTATTCCCATAAATCTTGACTACTGTTCTAGAATCAATCGGAAATACTTCAATATCCAAAACGTCTTCTTTTTTTATTTTTAAAGTATATTCGGTTTTATTGTTATCAAAGTTTAAAGAATAATTTTTTATCTTTATATTATTTAAATCAGGAGTAGGCATTTTTTCATTTACATCTAATCTTCTAACGTTTATCGTATAAGTCTTTTGAGCACCATTTTCAGCTGTAACTTCAATCGTAAAAATATTATTACCAATAAGCAAATCCTCATTACCAGTTATTTCCATCACAGCACTTTTTTCATTAGTAACAGCTGATATATCCATTTTAGTGACATCGTATGCAACCATTACATTATAATAATAAACTGAAGGTTTAAAATTAATTTTGCCTACACTTAAAGTAATTCCTTTTAAAGTAGTATCTTGGCTGCGATTATCCTTTTGACTAATATTTAAGGTATAGGTACGAATATCATCGTTTTCAGCTTTAACTTTAATTTCAAATATTGCTTTTTCATAACTTAAATCTACCGTACGAGGACCAAATCCTGTTATAAATCTAGCTTTATCATCAGCTAAAGTGGCTGAAATTTGGGTAGAGTTATTGTCTACTATTACATCATACTTTAAAATATCAGGTTTGAAGGTAATCGTTCCATCACTTACTGTTAATGTTTTTAAATTATTGTTGTTACTTCGAGTATCGTTTCTTACTACATTAATAGTATATGTTTCACTTTTTCCATCTTCTGACTTGGTTTTAATTTGAATTGTATTATCACCATAGTTCAGATTTACAGTACGAGGACCAAATCCTGTTATAAAACTAGCTTTACTATCTGCTAGAGTAGCACCAACTTTAAGACTAGAATTAGTTGTACTTGTTAAAGAATATGTGAGTGTGTCAGCATTGAAATTAGGGACAGTCTTATCATCAACTGTAAGTGAAGCTAATTTATTATTTGTTGATAAAACTTTTATATTTTTAATAATTGGTAACATCGATACTTCATTACTACTAGAATCTTTAATTACAATATTTGAAAAAGTAATATTAGCCGTATCAGCACCTGATGCTTTTAATTTTAATTGAAGTGTTGCAATTATTTTATTACCAGTATAACCTTCATTATGTTCAGCTAACAAATTATTCTTTGTTGAAACTTGACTCCAACCACTTTCATTAGTAATACTAATATATTCAATATTATCACTATATTGAATATCAGCTGTGACACTTTTAAATAATCCTGTATCAGAAAAACCATGAATGGTACATGTAACATCTTGACCAGGTGGAACACCAGGTGGACAATTAATATTAATTGACATTTCTGCTAAAACATTGGCTGGCAACAACAAATAAAATAATAAACCCGTTAAAAAGAATAATTTTTTCATCATTCACCAATTCCTTTATACATCATATGACTTTTTCTATTCTAACTACTAGTATAGCATAAAACATATCATAAATAAAGTTTTAAAAGAGGAATAAAAGTTAAATATTAGTAAAAAAATCGCTTAAAAAGCGATTTCCTATTTATTCATTTTTAATTGTTTTGATTTATTTTTTGTTTTAAGCGGGAAAACAAATATTTCTAACACTTCAGATGCTATATTCGACAAATCATCTACTGGAAATGATGTTCTTTCGATCTTATCAGAATACCCAGGTACTGTTTTATAACCTAGATCATTCATAATTAATTTAATAACCCCATATAAAGAATCGTTATAATCACTGATTTTTTCTTCTTGCCCTAATGCTTCTAAAATATTAATCGGAAAAGTTCTTTGATTGTTATTGAGATTATCTATAATTGTTTCATTAACTTTATCTATTACATGATTGACATATAAAGATGAATCGGGACTATCAAACCCAATCGAATGAAGCTGATGTCTCTTTAATTCAAAGTCATTTGCTTCATCACCTAAAAACTTTAAATACATTATAGTTTGTAAATGCTTATTGTCATACCAGTTCTTATAATAATTACCGTTAACTTCCATAATTATTGAATGTCCATGATTAGACTCAATAATTCTTACAGCATCTGAAACTTTCAAAATATCATTTAAGCGATATCTTTCAAAAGGATATCTAAACTCAACTTCTTCCAATGCTTGTTCTTTTTCCATTTTAACAACTCCCCAGTATGAGTATTATATCAAATAAAAAGAAATATACAACCCTTTATTTCCCTTATTAACTATTATTTATTAGTGATATTAATCGTATTTTAAAGATAATTTAAGACGGAAGAAAGTTCTTGAACGAAAAACTTATTTCGAGGACTATCATTCTTTTTTTGTGCTAATATTTGCTTTAAATCATCAATATTAATCAATTCTAAAATAAATTTTGACTTGATTTCATTGTCGGTCAATTGCATTTGGTTTTGATCAATGACAAAAGGAATATTAGATTTAAAATAATAAGTATTAATCAAACGATTTTTGACAACGCCATCTCGTTTAGGATAATTTTTTTGATAAAAAGAAATTTTTAGTAATGTTTCAACATTATGATGACGAATCGTCATTCCTAATTCTTCTTTTATTTCTCTAATAATTGCATCATAGATACTTTCTTCATTATCAACTGAACCTCCTGGTAAGAGGTAAACTCCTCCATAATTAGCTACTAATATTTGGTCTTTATCATTAATAAAAATGCACCGACATTTACTTTTTTGTTCATTGATTTCTTTATCTAACAGGTTTTCTTCATTGATTATAATTTCTTTCACCTTATCACCAAACTTATTATAACACAATTAAAGAATGGTTTAATATCAAAATGTGGCCAAAAATCTATTAACTCATATAATAGTAGTGGGAATTAATAGAAAGGTGGTATTTCTATGGAAACTTATACTGTTATACCAGGTGACACCATTTGGCGTATTGCTCATAATTATGGAATTCATTTAGATGAATTATTAGCTGTAAATCCTCAAATTAATAATCCTAATTTTATCATTCCAGGTCAAATACTTAATATCCCTAATCACAATTCAACTTATAATATTATGTCTGGGGATACAATGTGGAATATAGCTAATAACTATGGGATTGATTTAAAGAAACTTTTAATGGCTAATCCTCAAATTAATAATCCTAATTTTATTATACCTGGTCAAACAATCAATATTCCAAGTGATACTAGTAATGGAACAGTCCCAATTGAAGAAACCACACCTAATAATTTAAGAAGTTTTGAAACGGAAGTCATTCGCTTAGTCAATCAAGAAAGACAAAAAAATGGTGTGCCCCCTCTAACAGAGAATACCGAATTAAGTCGAATTGCTCGATTAAAATCAAATGATTTTGTCAACAATAATTACTTTAGTCATAATTCTCCTACTTATGGTTCACCATTTGAGATGCTTAGAACTTTTGGGGTTAATTTTTCTGCAGCCGCAGAAAACATTGCAAGTGGGCAAAGGACTGCTGAAGAAGTTATGAATACTTGGATGAATTCTTCAGGACATCGTGCTAATATCTTAAACCAAGCTTATAATCAAATAGGGGTTGGGGTTGCTAGAGATAGCGATGGAACTTTATATTGGACACAATTATTTATTAGAAGTTAAAATTTAAAAAAACCAGACTTATTACAAGCCTGGATTTTTTATTTACTCAGCAACCTTTACACTAACAAGTTCTGTTAAGTAATATCTGCCATCTGACTCATGCCCCATTATTTCTTTTTGGGCATCTAGATCATTGAAGTGCCACCATTCTGATGCAAGAGGTGTTAAACCAGCACCAGTACAGTAATTTTGTAATTTTATTGCATCAACTGTAATGGTGGGTGATAATGGAACTCCCTTCCAAGCAGTCTTTGAATCTGACATTACACCATACTTAAACACAGCCGATTTGGAAGTTAAATCATGGATTCTTGTTGGCATTGTATACTCTGTATAATCTACAATTTCGATATATTTGTATTTTCCTGTGTTTTTAATCGTATAACGATCAACTTTAACTAAACTAGTATCCATTGCGGTTCCAATTTGATGAGTGGATAATCCTCCAACAATAAACCAAACTTGACCCCAACCACTCGAATTAATATCATTGTAAATATCTTTGTTACTAGCAACTAAAATACTAAAACTATTAGCCACTTTCATTTGAACTTCATAAGGTCTAAAGGTTTCATATATTTTGAGACTATCGCCATTTCTTAAAGCCAATTGTTGAGCCTTATTAATCTTTTTAGCCATTGAATATAATACTGGCATAATAAATTGATCTTTATCTAACCTTTTATTATACATTAGAACATTATATAATTTTTCATTGGTGACACCTGATAACTCGTGTCCAGAAGATATAAATAGTGATTTATAACTATTTGTATTATCATATACAATCGATGGAATAACATCGGGTAGGTTTATCATGCAATAAGTATTATTTACCCATCCTTTACTACCATTATAATTTATATACCACCAATTACCCTCTTCTGATATTATTCTAAAAGATTCACCTTTAATTATAATTTCAATTGTTTCTGAATCTGCTGAATTACTTTTTTTCAAACTCATTTGAATAGTTGTATATCCAGTAGCACCATTTATTGGTAATTCAAACTCCAAATTATTATTTACAGGTTTTATTTGACCATCAATCGGTTCATAATATTTTATGTCATTGGGATTTTCATCTGGTATTTCTTCATTAGGTTCTTCAATAACTGGTTGTTCCGGTTCAATAGGTTCTTCTTTTTTAAAATCACTCAATATTAAGAAAGAAGTCCCACCAAGAATAAACAATACTATTATAATACCAATTATTAACCTTCTTTGGTTACGTTCACGTTCTTTTTTTCGAAAGAAATCAGGCATTATTGATGAAATATATTTTATTAATGAATGGCGTTTTTTTCTACGAAAAAGTTTATTCCACATACATACATCTCCTTCTTCAACACCCTTTGACTGATTACAAATTATCTCATAAACTATTTAGGTTGTCAATTTTAGTTATTGTATCGATATTCAATACTTATAATAACATCATTTTCAACAATGAAAGATAAGACAACATTTCCTTCAACATACTTATATTCATTGCTTATCTGTTCATAATTTTCACCATATGTCTCAACCATAACAGATTTATCATCAGCAATCTTAACTCCTTCAGGGGTTGCTACTTGATCATTTAGAAAATAGACAGAATAGATGGTATCTTTACCCTTCGTTTGAGAAACAACGATTTCAATGTTTTCATAGGTATATACTTTATCATTACCTTCAAAAGCACAACTTGTTAATTCAACATAACTAAACTTTTCATCAATTGATGAGTTTTTGAATTCTAAACCAGGTGTAACATCTACTCCTTGATAAGTGAATGCTATACTATTTTCACTATTAGTCTTTTCATTAATATCATTTGTTTGACCACCACACCCCGTAACAATCATAATAAGTACCACCAATGGGAAAACTATTTTTTTCATTTTATTCTCCAATCTTTATTTCTTTTTTATAGTTTTTTAATTTTTCATCATATATAGAATCACCTTTATAGTTGGTTAAATCATAACGTGGAGATAACAACCTAGCAAAATATTCAGATAATTTAGTTGCCCCAGTTAAATTTAAATGAAGACCTCCATCATATGTATCTTGTGAGTAATCAATTCCTATAACATCAACATAATCTTTTAGGTTATAATAATCAAGGCTGTTTTCTAAAGCAAAATCTTTTATTTGTTTATAATATTCATCATACCAATATGGATAAAGGCTTGGAGCCTTAACTAAGACTAATTCAATATCATTTTCTTCACATAATTTTAAGATTAGTTCTAAATAATGATAAGACTCTTCACTAAAATTATAGTTAGCTAGTTTCTTTTCTGTTGGTAGATTAGTTACTCCCTTTACCCCTTTATTGACTAAGAAACCATTATAGGTATTATCTTTCTTTTTAAATAAATATTCGAAATCTTCTTTGGTTAATTGATTATACCTGGAATGATATCTCAATATTGGGAAAACATAAGACATAAAACTTTCAGTATCCGTTATTGACTCTTTTATTATTTCAACCTTTTCTTTGGACCATTTCATCTTATCAATGGTTAACCGATTATATGCCTCATTTACTTTATCACTTGACTTATCATATCGAATAGCATTAACATTAAAGACGACTACTTTAGGGGTTTCATATTTTAATGTTTCCTTTAGAATAATATATGATTGCCAAATCAATTGTTGGGATGATCCCCTTATATATGCTTTTATACCACTTGTCTCATACATTACCATTGGTGAGAAATTAGCATATAATTCACAGTCCCCAATGAATATTACTTCATGGTCTTTTACTTCACGATAATACTGTGATATCATACTTCCTTCAACTAAATTAGTTGCATATTTAGGTTGAAACAACATATTAAGTATCACAAAGATTACTATAAAAAGGATAATTATTATTACAATTCTTATTATTTTTTTCATTTAATACCCCTTAAAAATTACTATAAATAAATTCATTGACATTAAAACCGAAACCATATATACCAAACACCAGTATTAATAAAATTGTGGTACATAGAAGTACAACTTTTAATTCAATGGACATATTTTCTAATTTTGATTTTATTTGAAGTTTATTTCCATCATATATAAAGACAATTGGTGTAAAGACAAATAAGATTATCCAATCATTTAAGCCTAGTCCTAGATTAGATATGTTTTGAATCACATCCATCAGATTAAAAGTAGTAAAAATGGATGCAGCCATCTTTAAAGCTACAAAACTATCGCCCCAAATAAAGAAGACCCATAAGATAGAAACCAATATAAAAGTTCCTAAACGATTAATCCATTTAGACGGAGTTTTCCAATGATCGCCAAACATCACAAATATCCCATGAATAATCCCCCATAAGATATAATTTATTCCATGCCAGATACCTGAAATAAAAAATGTTATTAAAAGATTAATATTCTTTCTGATTACACCGTGTCTATTGCCACCTAAAGGTATATAGATATACTCTTTTAACCATGTGCCTAATGTTATATGCCATCTTTGCCAAAATTCTTTTATACTTTGTGAATAAAATGGTGAATTAAAATTCTCTTTAATATCTATTCCAAGAATTTTTGATATTCCAATAACAATATCAATTCCTCCACTAAAATCACTATATAGTTGAATGGAATACATCAATGCAGCTAATAGTACATACCATCCAATATATAAATCCGTATTACTAGCAATTATTGTAATTAATATACCAATTCTTCCCGCTATAATAAGTTTTTTTAGTAATCCCCAAGTGATTCTAGCTGACCCTTCCATTAGATTAGTCCATGTAAATTTTCTTTTAGCAAATAAAGATTCCTTAATATCATCATACTTTGATATGGGACCAATAAACAGATGAGGTATATATGTAATATATAATATATATTTAAAGATGTTTTTCTCAGCCTGATATTTTCCCTTATATACATCAACTAAATAGGAAATAACTTGTAAGGTATAATAAGAAACTCCTAGTGGGACAACCACATTTAGATTTAATAGTTGACTAAACATTCCACTTTTAAAGGTAAAAATTTTAATTACCAATAAAATAGAAGCATTAACAGCAATCGTTAAGATTAGGATTGCTTTCTTATGTCTGTATTTAAAGCACCTTACAGCAAAAAAACTAGTAAAGATACTAAAAAAGATAAAGATAAGGTTTGTTA
The DNA here is from genome assembly GCA_028684735.1 of Bacilli bacterium. Lineage (GTDB taxonomy): Bacteria > Bacillota_I > Bacilli_A > RF39 > UBA660 > UBA5364. Next base: position 11,257 of record JAQUFI010000034.1, read on the forward strand.
TACCAAAACTAGCATAAATTACTACACTCAGGATTAGTAACATCATATTCATTAGCATATTTTACATCTCCTTATAAACTAATTAGCTATTGGATATGCACTTCTATCCCAATTTCTGCCACCCATACCAGAACTAGCATATTTTTGATCATCAGTAGCTGGACCTAGCAGTTGGGTTGTTGGCGTTGTATCATAATGCCTCCACACTCCATCAATTTTTACTAAATTCCAATAATGTGATCTATCTGTAACCCAAATTAAACGATTTTCTATTCCAGCTTTATCTAAAGCCTTTTGGAAAATTAAAGCACGAACATAACAATTACCAGCATTATTGGTTAATCCATACCATATAGGGTCATCACCGCCCCAATTATAGTTATACTTGATATTATTTCTAATAAAAGATGCCATACCTAAAACATCTTTACCAGCTATGTAATTATGATAAAAAATATTAAACTTATTGTTAGTGTCAACTTGATCATGATTGACAACAACTCTTCGATTAGCAGTAGTTACATTTCCTCTACTATCTTTTGATGTATAGGTTGCAAAATAAGTTCCAGCAACTGAAGTATTAACCTTACTATTATCAATAGAAAAACTACAAGGACCATCATAATTATCAATTGCCTTTACACCATAGTTATAATTGATACTAGTATATTTATTTACATATATGTCACCTAGACCAGATAAAACTGGTCCCTTGGTATCATTAACAAGCGTTAAAATAGCTGTTTTTTCAACTTTATTTCCATTTTTATCAATTGCTTCAATCGTAATTTCTTGATTACCTAATTTAGTATAATCAATTGTTTGTTTCATGGTTGATGTTACTACTCCGGATGCATCACTAATAAATTTTATAAAGTCATCTTTAGTTAATTTCTTATCAGGAAACGATATTAAATTTTGAAGTTCAAGTTTGGGAGGTGTTGTATCCTGTACAACAACTTTAGATTCATACTTTTTATTATTATAAGTAGCATTAAGAATATATTCACCAGTAATCATCGTATTAACTTTTTTAATTTCACTTTCAGAAATTTTATCTGCATCTTTTTCCATATTTTGAATGATCATTGTTTTAGAAAATTCTTTTCCTAATTCCACATAAACTATTTGGTTTAACCATGTTATCGTTAAGATACATTTTTTAGTGGTTTTATTTCCATAGATATCAATTACTGTTACTTCAACGACGTAATCCTTATACTCATTAGTATCCTTAATTTCAGTCGCTGATATCGTCATTTCTGATAAATCTTTTTTATCTACAATAAAATCATCCGCATTAATTTGATATCCACTATATCTCGTTATATCTTGAAATTCTACAACTGGTGGTTTAGTATCAATTATTTTTAATTTAACAGTTTCTTCTTTTCCTTTATACGATAATTTAATATCCCTCTCTAAAACTTCAGAAAAATTGATATTGTTTAAATCAGTTATTGCTTTTGCTTTTTTTTGATACATTTGATGAGTTAAAAAACTATTTACCGTTACTTCATTAGTCCCTAATTCAATTACTACATCTTTAAATTTAGGTCTTGATGCAACATAAAAGTAGTATCTAGTCATAATAATTAAAACGATAATTAAAACAACAAGAATTCTTTTTGTTATTTTTTTTGTTAAAGCACTATCCATTTTAAGACACCCACCAATTTCTAATTATTTATGAGCAAATTACTACCTTTTATATGATAATTTATATTATTTTTATTATACAACATTGTCTAAATAACAGTCAAATATATATCCTATAATGATGACAAAATAATGTAAATAAAAAGGAGTGATTATTCATTCCTTAGGCTAATTCATCATTGGTGGAGCTGAGGAGAGTCGAACTCCTGTCCGAAAATATCTCATCAGAAATATCTACAAGTTTAGTTAGTTAATTAGTTTCCTAAGAAAAGTTGATAACTAACAATCCCTTACTTAGTAAGCTTATTAAGTTCATTGTTGGTATAAGCATCACAACAATATATCCCATTTAATCGAGCCTCTTAAATCCCTTATGGGAGAAAGAATAGAAGAAGCAGCTATGCTATATTAAGCGAAAGCTAATTGATTTCTGTTTCCAGATATTTTTTGTTTGTACTTAACGCGTACCTTCGACTTGCAATTTAAGACCTAATATTCCCGTCGAAACCAAAGCAGCCCCGTAGGAAGATTATAACATCATTCACCTTTTTTGTAAATATCTATTTATTTCTATTATAATATATATAAATGGAAATATTAAGTGTCCGCACATTTCATTACCTTAAATGTAAGTTTTTATATGTTTAATAATAACACATTTGAACTCTTATATGCAAACATAGCTCTTGGATAGTTGTTTAACCAATCTT
>JAQUFI010000035.1 GCA_028684735.1 Bacilli bacterium
TTTACCCAATAACTATACAGTTATCATTAGGGCTTTAGAAGGTAAAAGTGGAATTGCTCCTGATAAAAGAAATTATACGATTCGATTTAGAAATACCAAAAGAGCAGAAGATGTGATTGCTTACTTTAATAATGACCAAATTGAATACGAAGCTTATAACGATGGTCCTGACTTTGTTGTATCTTTAAAAGAAGTTCCAACAATTGGTCAATTGACTTTAAATTGTAAGGGAAAAGATATTGAAATTGATGCGATTCGTCTAATTAAGGATGATATTGAAGGGATTATTAGTGATCTTCAAATTGAAACCTTATTGAAAGAAAAAATTGATGCCGTTTTATTTAGTGATTTACCATATCAAAAGAAAAGAATTGCGATTCGTCGTTTATCAAGCAAAGGACTAGAAAAAAAATTTATTAAATTATTCTTAAAATTACTTGAATATATTAATGAAGTATAATATAATATTAGTATTAAAAAGAAAAACGAGGAAAAAGACTAGTAATAATTAACTTAGTGATAGAGAGTTAGTGGATGGTGGAAACTAACCTAAAGTAATTGTGAACTCACTTTGGAGTTGTATATATGAAAATATATACCGCATTAATGCGTTATCAAAATAAGTGCATAAATTATTATGAATTAAGGTGGTACCGCGATTTTTCGTCCTTAAACATAATAATTTTTTCTATAGGAGGAAATATGGGAGATTTAATTTTTGCGATTATTGTTTTTATTATTATTTATTTGTTGTATTTAGGTATCGTTATTTTAAATAAGGAAAAATTAGAAAAATTTACGAAAGCTAAAGAAATCAGTTTATTAGTTAGTAAATATAAATTAGATTTAAAACAAATTAATATTAAAAAGTTAGTTAATATGGTAGCTTTAAGCAATTCGTTTATTATGGCATTAGCTATTTATTTAGTTTCCTTAGTTGAGAATATTTTTCTCCAAATCCTCGTTGCTTTTGTGGTTATATTCCCTTCCATATTAATTATTTATCCTTTAATCGGTAATTATTTCAAAAAGAAAGAAGTGAAGAAAAATGTATAATTTTACAAAAATAGAAAAGAAATGGCAAAAACATTGGCAAGCAAACAATTGTTTTAATGCTGAAAACAATAGTACTAAACCAAAATATTATATTTTAATAGAATTTCCTTATCCCTCAGGAGCAGGTCTTCATATTGGCCATGTCCGTAGTTACACAGCTTTAGATCTATTAGCTAGGAAAAGAAGAGCCGAAGGATACAATGTTTTATTTCCGATTGGTTGGGATGCTTTTGGTTTACCAGCTGAACAATATGCGATTATAAATAAGATTCATCCTAAGGATGCAGTCAAAGAGAATATTGTTACGTTTAAAGGTCAGATTCAAAGTTTGGGGATATCTTTTGATTGGAATCGTGAATTTTCAACGACTGATCCTGAATACTATAAGTGGACGCAATGGCAATTCCTAAAGTTTTATGAACATGGTTTAGCTTATAAATCAAAGAAAGATATCAATTGGTGTCCTAATTGTAAAGTGGGATTATCAAATGAAGAATCTAGTGGTGGTGTTTGTGAACGATGTGGTCACTCAGTTACCCAAAAAGAAAAAGACCAATGGTTACTTAGAATGAGTGCTTATGCCGAACCTTTACTTGAGGGGTTAGATAATACTTCTTTTCAAGAAAAAATAAAAACAGCTCAAGTCAATTGGATTGGGAAAAGTACGGGAGCAAATGTTAAGTTTAAGATTAAAGATACTGATCAAAACTTAGTTGTCTTTACGACTCGTCCAGATACTTTATATGGAGTAACCTTTATGGTTATCTCACCAGAACACCCAATTCTTGAAACTTTAAAAGATAAGATCAATAATTATGATGAAGTTCAAAAATACCAAAACATTAGTAAAAATAAAACTGATTTTGAAAGATCTGAATTAAACAAAGATAAAACAGGTATTAAAATAGATGGCTTAAAGGCTATTAATCCTGTTAGTAGGGAACAAATCGAAATATGGGTAGGAGATTATGTTCTTATGAATTATGGAACAGGGGCAATTATGTCAGTTCCTGCTCATGATGAACGTGATTATGAATTTGCTAAAAAGTTTAATATTCCTATTATTGAAGTTATTAAAGGGGGAGACATTTCTAAAGAAGCCTATACTGGTGAAGGTGAAATGGTAAATTCAGGAATGTTAAATGGACTTACCAATAAAGCTGCTTCCACTGAGAAGATGATTCAATATTTAGAAGATAATGATTTAGGTGAAAGGCAAACTAATTATAAGTTACAAGATTGGATTTTCTCAAGACAAAGATTCTGGGGTGAGCCAATTCCGATGATTAGTTGTGATGATTGTGGTTGGGTACCAGTTCCAGAAGCTGAATTACCTGTCTTATTACCAGAGGTTGCTCATTATGAACCAACTGATAGTGGGGAATCACCACTAGCAGCTATCAAAGAATGGGTTCATACAAAATGTCCAAAGTGTGGGAAAGATGCTAAAAGAGAAACCGATACAATGCCTAACTGGGCAGGTTCTAGTTGGTATTGGTTAAGATATATGGATCCTAAAAACAATAAGGATTTTGTATCAACAGAAGCTCTAAATTACTGGGGTAAAGTAGATTGGTATAATGGTGGTATGGAGCACGCTACCAGACACTTACTTTATGCTAGATTCTGGAATCAATTCTTACACAATATCGGATTAGTGCCTCATTCTGAACCTTTTGAGATAAGAACAGCTCACGGGATGATTTTAGGTGCTAATGGCGAGAAAATGAGTAAAAGTAAAGGTAATGTTATTAGCCCTACCGATATTGTTGAAGAAGTTGGAGCAGATGCTTTAAGAACTTACGAAATGTTTATTGGCGACTATGAAAAAGAAGCCGCTTGGAGTACGAATAGTTTAAAAGGATGTAAGAGATTCTTAGATCGTGTATGGAGATTACCTGAAAATATGAATACTAATACTGGTTATACCAATGAATCATTAGTTCATAAAACAATTAAGAAGGTAACCTATGATATTGAAAACATGAAGTATAATACAGCTATTTCAGCTCTAATGATTATGGTTAATGAGTATGAGAAGATGGATGCTATTACTCGTGATGATTTATTAATCTTAGTTAAATTATTAAATCCGATTGCTCCTCATATAACTGAAGAAATAAATGAGTTATACCACTTAGGAGAGCCATTATGTGAGACTAGTTGGCCAACTTATGATGAAGATAAAACAATCGATGATGAATATGAAATGATTGTTCAAGTTAATGGTAAAGTTCGTGGCAAGGAAATGATTTCGACAGATACATCAAAAGAAGAAATGGAACAAATTGCTAAAGAAATAGATAATGTTAAAAAACATCTTGATGGTAAAGAAATTGTTAAGACAATTACGATTCCTGGTAAAATGGTTAATATTGTTGTAAAATAAACCTTAGGGTTTATTTTTTTTATTGTTAAATATAGACCAATTTGTTATAATAACTTATAGTAGGTGATTACATGAAGGAAAAAGGATTTACTCTAATTGAGTTATTAGGTGTTATTATTTTGTTAGGAGTAGTTGGATTAATTGTAGTTCCATCAGTTACTAATCTCATTAAAGATTCCAAACAAAAGTTATATAATACGCAAGTACACACAATCAATAAAGTTGCTAAAGATTGGTCAATTGAAAATGTTGAACAATTGTCAGAAACTAAAACTATTTGTTTAAGTTTAGAACAATTAATTAACGAAGGTTATCTTGAACAGTCAGAAATTATTGATCCGAGAAATGAAAAAAATAAAATGAATGGTAGTATTACTATAAAATATAATGATAGTTATTCTAAATATGAATACCTTTACAGTGAACAAACCATCGAAGAATGTTATCTTAATAATGCGATTACATTTAATATAAATTATGGTGGTAGTAGTAACGACTATTTTTATAATATTATTGAGGTAAGTGATGGTTATGTTACCATCGGTTATAGTGAATCAACTGACGGCGATTTAACTGGATTAAATAAAGGTGGCCGTGATGCCATTATCGTTAAATACGACTTAAATGGAAATGTTATCTGGAAAAAGAATTATGGCGGAAGTTCAGAAGATTATTTTGAAGGTATTATTGAAGTAAACGATGGTTATATTGTCACTGGTAGAACTAATTCAACTGATGGAGATTTAGCTGGGATATCTAAAGGTGGCGGTGATGCCATTATCGTAAAATATGATAAGAATGGAAACATTATATGGAATAAGACTTATGGTGGAAGTTTTACTGAGCATTTTTATGATATTATTTCAGTAAATAATGGATATGTAGTAGTAGGTTTTAGTAATTCAACCAATGGTGATTTAACTGGATTAAATAAAGGTGGCAGTGATTCCATTATTGTAAAGTATGATTTAAGTGGAAATGTTATCTGGAAAAAGAATTATGGCGGAAGTTCTACAGATTATTTTAAAAATATAATCTTGACCAGTGATGGATATACAGTGGTAGGAAATAGTAGTTCAACTGATGGTGATTTAACTGGATTAAATAAAGGTTTAAATGATGCTATTATTGTAAAGTATGATTTAACTGGAAATGTTGTTTGGAAAAAGAATTATGGCGGAAGTTCAGAAGATTATTTTAAAAATATAATATTAGTTAGTGATGGATATACAGTGGTAGGAAATAGTAGTTCAACTGATGGTGATTTAACTGGATTAAATAAAGGATTAAGTGATGCTGTTATTGTAAAGTATGATTTAACTGGAAATGTTGTTTGGAAAAAGAATTATGGTGGTAATACAGGCGATGATTTTAATGCTGTTGCATTAGCTAGTGATGGCTATGTTACAACAGGTTTTAGTAATTCAACTAATGGTGATTTAACTGGATTAAATAAAGGATTAAGTGATGCTATTATTGTAAAGTATGATTTAACTGGAAATATTGTTTGGAAGAAAAGTTTTGGTGGAAGTGGTAGCGAATACTTTTATAATATTGAATCAGTTATTGATGGATATGCGTTAGTAGGTTTTAGTGATTCAATTAATGGAGATTTAACTGGATTAAACAAAGGATTAAGTGATGCAGTTATCTTTAAACTTGATATAAATGGTCAAAAAAAGTAACTAAAAGATAGTATATAATATTATCTTTTTAATTATTATAAAAGTGTCAAGTATGACTAATTGGACCGTTTTTTTGATGTAATATTTCATTAAGATTTCTTTTATATGATATTTTTGATATAATTAAGATGAGGTAAAATTATGGATTTATACAGATATGAAAATGAGTTATATAGTAATGGTATTACTAATATAGGTGGTGTTGATGAAGTAGGTCGTGGTCCATTAATAGGACCCGTTGTGGCTGCTTGCGTAGTGTTACCTAAAGGTTTTATTTTAGATGGTTTAACTGATTCTAAAAAAGTAAGTGAAAAGAAACGTGAGTTATTTTATGACTATATTATTGAGAATGCTCTTGCTTATGGGATTGGAATGGTTGAAGCTTCTGAAATAGATGAGATAAATATTTATGAAGCATCTAAAAAGGCAATGTTGCTTGCAATTGATGATGTAAATAAGCAAATAAAGATAGGGCACATTCTAATTGATGCGATGCCACTTGATATTGATATTCCGCATACTTCAATTATAAAAGGGGATGCTAAGAGTATTAGTATTGCAGCTGCTTCAGTCATAGCTAAAGTAACTCGTGATAGAATGATGTATGATTTGGATATAAAGTATCCAATGTATGAATTTGGTAAACATAAGGGATATCCTACTAAAAAACATCTAGAGGCAATTAATAAGTATGGTTTAATTGAAGGATATCGTCTTAGTTATAAACCAGTTCAAGAAATAATAAAGAGGTGATAAGATGGAGCTTAATTCTTTTAATACTAATCCAATGGGAACGCCACTGAGGAAAATAAGAGAAAGTAATGATTCAATTGGTGGTCGAAGAGAACTTGCTGATATTAAAAAAGAAATGCTGGATACGACCAGACCAGAACTAAAAAAATCATATATTTCAAAATATCATCGTGATCAAAATGAAATGCCTAAAACGAAGACTGAAGATAATATGGTTGATCTTCAAAGAAAAAGAATTGAATCATTGCGTCGTATCGATAGGGGATTATAATGGATATCAAAACGATTATGGTGGGTCCACTCCAAACTAATTGTTATCTATTAATTAAAGATAATAGTTGTTTAATCGTTGATCCGGGTGATGATTTTAAATTAATTGAAAAGCATCTTTCCAATTTACGATTAGTTGGCATTTTAATTACACATCATCATCCTGATCATATTGGAGCTTTAGATGAATTAAAAAATAAATATCAAGTTCCGGTTTATTCTAGACATAATTTGTTAGAAAAAGAATACCATATCGATTCTTTTAAGTTTGAAGTTATTTATACTTTTGGTCATACGAGTGATTCCATTACTTTTTATTTTAAAGAGGAAAAAGCGATGTTTGTTGGTGATTTTTTATTTAAAGGCTCAATTGGTAGATATGACTTACCAACTGCTAACTACAATGATATGGTCAATAGTTTAAATAATATTATTAAATATAATGATGATATTACGATTTATTCTGGTCATGGGCCTAAGACGACTTTAGGAGATGAAAAAAAAGACAATCCTTATTTACAATCATAGGATTGTTTTTATATACACAAATAGACAAATACACCTTTCATTTTTCCTTAAAAAAAGGTATAATGATTATGATAGGAGCGGAGATTATGAACGGAGTCAGGTTACCTAAAAGAAAAAAATTATCAACAAATAAAAATATATATGTCTATAATAAACCTAAGATTGTATATATTCCTTTAATAAGTAGTAATGATGAAAATATAACGATTTTAGTAAAAAAGGATGATTATGTTTTTAAAGGTAGTGTGGTCGGACGAAGAAAAGGTAATTATAAAATGCCTATTCATTCGAGTGTTAGTGGAAGAGTCATGGGATTTGAAGAGCATACTTATTTGCATGGAGAAAAAGTAAAGTGTGTGGTTATTGAAAATGACTTTAAAGAAAAGATGGAAAATAGAGTTACCCCAAGGACAGCTATCAATAAATTTACTAAAGAAGAGTTTGTTGAGAAATTATTAAATCATGGTGTGATTGGACAAGGTGGTGGAGGATTCCCAACCTATGCTAAATTTAATTCAGATAAAAAAATTACGACTTTGATTATTAATGCTGTTGAGTGTGAACCATATATTACCGCTGACTTTATGTTATTTAAAGAAAAATGTGAAGAAATCTTAGAAGCAATTGATGCGATTGTTGAAATCAATAATATTGATGAAGCAATTATAGCAACCAAAAAAAGTAATTATACTTTAAATAAATTATTGATGAATTTCTTGGGAACTTATTTAAAAATTAAATTGCTTAATGTTCCTAATCTCTATCCAATGGGTTGGGAAAGAGCTTTAATTAAAGAAGTAACTGGTGTTGAATACGATAAGTTACCTATTGAAAAAGGGATTGTGGTGATTAATTCATCGACTGCCCATTCAATTTATGAAGCTTTAAAATTAGATAAACCAGTTATTGAGAGAGTAGTTACATTTACAGGGGAGATGTTAAAGGAACCTCAAAATGTTTTAGTTAAAGTAGGGACCCCTGTTAGTGAAGTGATTGAAAGTATTGGTGGCTATAAAAGAAATAAGGAAATAGTTTTTGTAGCTGGTGGACCAATGATGGGAACTGCTCTACCAACTGATGATTTAGTTGTTAGTCCTAATATGAATTGTATTTTAGTTCTTAAAGAAATCAAAACAGTGACGAGGACAGAGTGCTTACGATGTGGGAAATGTGTTAAAGTATGTCCAGTTAAACTAAGTCCTGTCTTAATTCGTGATAGTTTAAATAATATTGATGATTTAGATAGTTATAATGCTGATCGATGTATTGAATGTGGTTTATGTTCATATATCTGTCCGGCTAAAATAAATATTAGACAAGCAGTCAAAATAGGTAAAAAGAAATTGAGTGAAAGGGGATAATATGAAGGAATTTAATAGTCCAATAGGACCATATCTAAAGTATAAAAATTCAAGTGCTAAGATGCAGATAAATCTCTTAATTGCCTTATTCCCAATTATTATTTTTGCTTTTTATAAAAATGGTATTATTCCTTATCTTCATGGAACAACTAGTTTTATGGGAATGTTTTATCCTCTATTATTTATTATTACACCAGCTATTGCTTGTGTGGTAGCGGAAGTGATTTATGCGAAATTATTTTTAAAAGAAGAATATAAAACAACTAAAGATTTTCTCAAAGCCTCACATGGTTATATCCCGGGAATCTTCTTAGGACTAATCTTACCGATTAATACACCAATCTCGATTGTTATCTTAGGTGCTTTTATTGCATCGATTATTGGGAAAATGTTGTTTGGAGGATTTGGTAATAATATTTTTAATCCAGCATTAGTTGGCGCTCTATTTATTTTAACAGCTTATTCATTAGTTATTACCAATAATGGTGGTTATTTAAATAGTTATGAATTAGATACCATTGCGGGTGCTACTCCTTTAACGAATGCTAGTAATATGATAGAAGTAGGTAGTTATGAAACCTTAGTTGAACCATATGGCAACCTATGGGATTTCTTCTTAGGTACGATTCCAGGAGCAGTCGGTGAAACTAGTTCATTACTTTGTCTGCTTGGTTTTATCTTTTTAACAATTACGAGAACAATTAAATGGAAGATATCAGTGGTCTATGTTTTAACCGTCTTTGTGATGTCGTCTTTTGTTGGTAACTTAAATGGTTTAGGTACTTGGTTTTCATTATTCCACATCTTTAGTGGAGGGTTGATGTTTGGAGCCGTCTTTATGGCTACTGATCCAGTTACCAGTCCAACGACCCCAGTTGGGCAAGTTTTATATGGCTTATTTTTAGGAATACTAACTGTTCTATTAAGATTCTTAACCCCTTATCCAGAAGGCGTCTTAACTAGTATCTTGACGATGAATATGTTGATTTTCATTATTGATAAAATAGGTGCTAAAGCTAGATTTACTTTCCAAAGTGCCGTTATGCCATTTTTGGTAGTTTGGGCTTTTGTTGCTGTTGTTGGAGCAATGATTGGTAATAAATATCAAAATGTTGATTTAAATCCTGATGTTGATCCTCATTATTATATAGTTAATCAAACGGAGGTTCTTGATAAGGTTACTTATGTGGTAACACAAAAGGGATATTCTGGAGCCATTAAAGGTGAAATTGTGATTGAAAAAGGAAAAGTCTTAAGTATGGTTATCTTAGAAATAAATGATGATTTTTATCCTAATATCGAATCAGCTAATTATATTGATAAATTATTGAATGAACAAGATAGTTTAGAAAGTGTTGATACGATTAGTGGTACAACCTATACTTCTAGTGGTCTTAAGAAGATGTTGATTAACACTTTAAAAGATTATGAGGTGAATTATGGAGAATAAGAAACTGCAAGGGATTTTAGTCTTAACCATAACAGCTTTGATTTGTTCAATCCTTATTTATGCCTTTATTACTATAACTAATTAGGAGGTTAAAATGAAAATAATATTAAATGGAATTTTTAAAGAAAACCCAATGTTTGTTTTAGTTTTGGGTTTGTGTCCAGCTTTAGCTATTACAACGAAATTTGAGAGTGCTTACTTAATGGGTTTATGTTTATTAATCATCTTAATGTTTTCTAATGTTGTGATTGCGATTATTAAAAGAATCGTTCCTGATGCGGTTAGAATACCAGTTTATATTTTAATTATAAGTACGTTTGTAACGATTATTGAAATTATTTTAAAAACTTATATTCCTGCTCTTAGTGATATCTTAGGTATTTATTTACCTTTGATTACTGTTAACTGTATTGTTTTGGGAAGAGCAATGGCTGTAGCTAGTAAGGAAAGTATCAAGACAAGTCTTTTAGATGCGATTGGAATTGGACTGGGTTATACTTTTGCATTAATGATTATTGCTTTCTTTAGAGAGGCTTTAGGAGCAGGAACCATTACCTTTATGGATGCTACTTCTTCATTAACTGGATATAAGGCTATTTATGAGTTACCAACTACGAATATTCTACCGATTAGTATTCTAACTAATCCAGCGGGTGCTTATATTGCTTTAGCCTTTTTTGTAGCTTTATTCAGTAAATTTAAAGGAGGTAAGAAACATGAGTCCCATTAGTATCTTTGTTACCAGTGTCTTAGCTCAAAATATTATCTTAACGAAGTTCTTAGGAATATGCCCATTTATTGGAGCATCTAATAAAGAAAAAAATGCTTTCCATATGGGATTATCAGTTATGCTGGTAATTACGCTATCTAGTATTATTACGTATGTAATCTATCACTTTGTTTTAGTACCAACCAATACAACTTATCTAAGAACGACGATGTTTGTCTTAGTTATTGCTTCGATGGTTCAATTAATGGAATTATTCTTGAAAAAATATCTACCAGGTATTCATAAGACCATGGGTTTATATTTGCCTTTAATTGCGACTAACTGTGCAGTACTAGGGGTAACCTTATTAAATATTAATAATGACTTTAATTTTCTTCAAATGTTAGCATTTAGTGTTGGCAGTAGTTTAGGTTATTTATTGATTATTTATATTTTTGCTACGATTCGCGAAAGGTTAGAAACTAGTGATATTTCTAAATCATTTGATGGTATTCCGATTGCGTTATTAACCGCAGCCATTATGTCATTAGTCTTCGTCAGATATCTATGATAGCTTATCTTTTATTAATTGGTTTAGTGGTAGTGACGATTCGTCTATATAAGAAAAACAATAATTGTCATGGCTGTGATAGTTGTGGAGGGTGCAAAAAATGATTGGTATTTTTATTTTAACGGCTTTAGCGTTTGTCTTATCTTTTGTATTGGTTGTTGTAGATGCTCGATTAAATAAAGTTGATGGTCGTCTTAGAGAAATCGAATCACTACTTCCTGGTTATAATTGTGGGTCTTGTGGCTTTAGTTGGTGTCGAGCAATGAGTGAAGAAATCTTAAAAAATAAAGATATATATATTAAGTGTCGCCCTTTAAGAGGTAAAGCAAAAAAGGAAATGGAAGACTATTTAGGTATTGAAGAAGTAAAATAATTGCTTTAGTTGGTAAAATATGCTAAAATAACCCCTGAGTTGATGCATATGACGAGAGTCGATATTCCTTTAAAATGTATAGGAAATAGAAAATTATATATGAATAGTAAACGTTTTCAAATATTAAAAGAAGATCTGGAACAGTTTTTAGATGGGGAAAAATATATGAATAGTAAAACTTTCTCTAAGAAAGTTTTATTATCTCATGAAGTTCAATCTAATAATATCGTTGAAGGTTATGGCGATGATGTCCAAATCGTTAAAGATATTATTAATAATAATATCAATCCTAAAGATCCTCAAAAAAGACAGAGAATATTAAATTTGTATTATGGTTATAAATATATTTTAGAGAATAATCAAATTGATCAGGAACACCTAAAAGAATTATATAGTATTCTATCTAAGGACTTGCTCTCTCAGTATGATTTAAGTCACATGGGAGAGTATTACCGTGATGACGATGTCTATATCTTCTTTTCTAACCGTTTAGATGCGAAATACGATATGGGTTTAGAACCAAAATATATTAAAGAATATATGGATGGGTTCTTTGATTATATTAATATCAATAATGATTTAAACACACCAACTGATTATTATATTAAATCCCAAGTCATGCATTACTATATGGTCTATATTCATCCTTATTATGATATCAATGGTAGGACAGCTAGGACGATGAGTATGTGGTATTTACTAAATAATAAAGTCTATCCATATGTTATTTTTAATAGGGCTATTCAATTAGAAAAAAATAAATATTATGAGGTTATTAGAGATGTTAAGAAGTATTGTAATATCAGTTATTTTATTAATTTGATGTTAGAGAATGTTAAGATTGAATTAGAAAAAGAATATATTATGCATGGAATAGCTGCTAGTACATCATCTAAACTAACTAGTTTAGATTATCAATCCCTACATTATATATTATCAATGAAAGGTATGAAGACAGTTAATGACTTTGCTTCTTTGTATAATCGGATTAACGATAAACGAAAACTATTAGATATCTATCAAAGTATGATTATCCCTTTACTTGATAAAGATGTGATTAGACATGTAAGGGATACCAATAATAATATATATGGGACACAGTCAAATTTTGTTTTTGAATTAAACCCAAGTAAACTTGATAATAATCCTAATAAGATTAAAAAATTAAAATTGTAATATGATGATATAGGAGGTTATTATGTATAAGAAAAAAGAATTAAATTATAGTTATGAGGCTTTAGAACCATTTATTGATACCCATACGATGGGAGTCCATTATAATAAACATTATTTAAATTACTTAAAAAACTTAAACAATATTCTAACTAAATATAATTATCAAGAAAATTATTCAAAAGTAGAATTACTTCGTCATTTAGAAATATTCAAAGAAGAAGATATTGAAAATCTATTATTTAATTTAGGTGGAGTTATTAATCATGAATTATATTGGGATAGTATTAGTGATAAAGGAAATAATACACCTATTAAAGAAATCAAAGAGGTAATTGGTTCTAAATATGGAAGTTATGATAACTTTAAGAAAGAGTTTACGGACGCAGCTATGACTTTAAAAGGATCAGGTTATACCTTTTTAGTCATTAATCCAGCCAATGAACTTGAAATCATGAGTCTAAGTAATCAATTAACTCCATACTTAAATAGCTATATACCTATTATGACGATTGATATGTGGGAACATGCCTACTACTTAAATTATCAAAACAATAAAAAATTATATATTGAAAACTTTTTTGATATTATCGATTTTGATAAGATCAATAATAAATATAATGAATACAAAAAACAATAGTTAATCACTATTGTTTTTATTTTTAATAAATTCTCTTAGCATCTTCGTTAAAGCCCTTTTCTCAATCCTTGAGACATAACTTCTCGAGATATTGAGATCTTCCGCAATTTCCTTTTGGGTAACTTCTTTTTGATTGTTTAAACCATATCGCTTGGTAATGATATCTTGTTCCCTCGAATTTAAGATTTGAAAGTATTCTTTCATTAAATCGATGTTGTTTTGCTTATGGATATCAAGTGCGAAATCAGGTTTAGGGGTTTTTAAAATATCAAAGAATGATATTTCACTTCCATCTTTATAATAACCCATTGACTCATTAATACTAATATCCTTATTATTCTTTTTATCACTTCGGTAATACATGAGGATTTCGTTTTCAATACATCTCGCTCAATAAGTTGTAATCCTTGT
>JAQUFI010000101.1 GCA_028684735.1 Bacilli bacterium
CGAACTAGAAAATAATGAATTGTCGATGATCCATATTAGTTTAGATGGTCATGATAAGAAAACACAAGAAATTATTAGAGGCAATAATACTTTTGAGAGAACTATTAATGGTATAAAAAAACTAAAAGTTCTTGGGATATATTTAAGAATTGGTACCGTGATATACAAAGAAAATCAAAATCATCTTGAAGAAATAATTAAGTTAGTAATTTCTTTAGGAGTAAATGAGATAATATTTTCAATTATGGAACCAGTTGGAAGAATGCTAGGAAGTAATAAATTTTTCATTACTAAAAATATTAAAGAATTAGAAGATGAAATAAAGATTCTTAAAATAAAATATAATAATATTATTAAAGTTAATTATAACTGGGATAACACTAACATTAACGATATAACGGAATGCCCTGCTGGGGAAAGGTTTTTATATATAAATAATTTAGGAAATATAGCTCCTTGTACATGGGTAGTAACAAAGAATAGTAAATACTTATCTAAATTAACATTAAAAAATCAAGGGTTGAAAGATGTTTTAAAAGATAAAAAATTAAAAGAGTTTATGGAATATAAAAACTCAAATAAGTGTGGTGAGTGTATTGCAAATAAAATCGGTAAAAAATGATATTGATGGGTCTATCAAATTAATTAAAAATAGAAGAGATAAAATAAATTATTCAAAGTATAGTTGTTTATATTCTTTTACTACTGAGAACATTAAAGGATATTATCACAACTTTAGTTTTAAAAATAAAAAAGTACTAACAATATGTGGTTCTGGTGACCATATACTAAATGCTATATTGTTAGGAGCAACTGATATAACTACATTCGATATAAATAAACTCACCTATTATTATCTACATTTAAAAATTGGAGCCGTAAAAACATTGAGTTATGAAAAGTTTATTGATTATTTTATGTTGAATAATAAAGATGAATGTATAAATGAAAAGGCATTCTCATATCAAACATATTTATTGATAAGAGAACATTTATCAAGTGATGTGAAACAATTTTGGGATAATATTTATAATAGTTTTAATAACGAAGGTCACTCTATTAGAATTTCTAATTTATTTAATAATAAATACGATACCTTTTCCAATAAAGTTAAATATAATATCTATTTAGATCAAGATAAATATTTAGTTTTAAAGAAAAATATTGAATTCATAAACATTGACTACATATGCGTTTCATTTCAAGATATAACATTACATACAATTAAAAAATTTGATTATATTTTTATGTCCAATGTATCTGATTATATAAAAGATATATATGAATACCCATACTTAGATAAATATAAAACTTTTATAACTGAAGAACTAAGTAAATTACTTAATAAAAATGGTGTGATATTTTTAGCATACATATACGATTTTAACATTAATAATAGTGATGGAAGAACTGATATTGATGTTGAAGAGAAAAGAAAGTCAGTATTTAATGAAAAATATTTTAGTACAATTTTATTTGAAAGTGCCATTAATAAGGAAAAAGATGGTATAATAATGTTCAAAGGAGGTACTTTATAATGGGAGAAAGTAATAATGGTGGCGAAAGCAGAAGTTTTAATAGTAATTCTTCTTATGGTCAAGATTTTTCAAGTGAAAGTAGAAGTTCAGAAAGTAGATATGATGAAACACCAAGAAGTGATATAATCCCCTCAACTGACTCTAATAAGGAACTGAAAAAGAGATTAGAGGAATTAAGAGAAGAACTTGCTCTAAAAAAACAAATAGCGGCAATTGAAAAAGAAATAACGGAAATCGATGGCAAAGGACCAAAAACAAAATAATTGGTTATTTGCCTTTTGTATTAAAGAAGGTGAATTATGAATTTTGAACAAAAATATGGTGGATTACATAGTAATCAAAAACTATTAATACAAGAATTAATCAATCGTAACATAGATGTCGAAGTAATTAATACTGAATTAGAATTAATAAAAGCAAGGTTTGGTGAACATGAGGAACTAATTTTAGATAGAGATTCATCAATAATGCCCTATGCTACTTCTGTTTTAGTTGGTGATAAAGGGTTAACTAAAAAGTTTTTAAAATCAGCTGGTATTAGTGTACCAATTGGAACAGCATTTAATCTTAAAGATGATTCATATATATTGGAAGCTTTTAAAATGTATGAAAACCCTGTAGTAATTAAGCCTGTCTTTGGATCTCACGGCTATGATGTATATATTAATCTTGATACTGAAGAAAAGGTCAAAGCCAGTTTAGAAAAGATTAAGATTAATCGTGGTTCTAACACTAATATATTAATAGAAGAATATTTTGAAGGCAATGAATATCGAGTCTTTATAACAAAACATGGAGATTATGCAGTCCTATTTAGAGAACCAGCCCATGTAATTGGTGATGGAATTCACACCATTAAAGAATTAGCGGACATTGAAACAAATAAAAGAATGAATCCTAGAACTAATGCGCTATGCCCTATTCTAATTGATAATGAGGTAAACAAATTTTTAAAACATAAAAAGATGACTCTTAATGATATACCTAAACCTAATGAAAAAATATATTTAAGAGCCAACTCAAATGTTGCCATGGGAGGATTATGTATTGATTATACAGATAAGGTCCACCCTTCTGTTATAGAAAATTGTAAACAAGTATTAAAAGCTATACCAGGTTTACCCTATGCTGGAATTGATTATATGTCAAAAGATATAACTAAAGAACAAACCAATGATATGTATAGCATAATTGAAGTAAATACGGTTCCAGGAATCCATATGCATATGAGACCAGCTCTAGGTACTCCTAGAAATGTGGCAAAGTATATTGTTGATATGATGTATCCAGAAACGGTGGTGCATGAAAATGAAAAAAGACTTATCAGAAAATTCTAAAGCCTACTATGGTTTAAATAACTACTATGAGTTATTTAGTCAAGCTGAAGATTATCCCAAACTAGTTCTGAATAAAATAAAAGAAATAGCTAAGGATAAAGTTGTCTTAGATGCTGGTTGTGGAAGTGGCAAATTTATTAGTGATATACAACATATTGCTAAAGAACTACATGGTGTTGATGCTTCAGAAGAACAATTAGATATAGCAAGAACCAAAATAACATCTAATACTCAATTATTATGCTCTGATTTAGAAAAATTACAATAT
>JAQUFI010000036.1 GCA_028684735.1 Bacilli bacterium
TTTTTGTTATAATTTAAAAGACACATATTATTTACCTCCAATGTCTAGTTTGCACTTACATTGTACCATAGGTAATTCTATGTGTCTTTTTTTTGTCCTAACCGGACACTTACTTTTTCTATTTATAGATTTAATTTACCTTTTTGGAACTTATGCTTGGAATATTGTAAGGTTTTTTCCATTCCATTGATTCCAATCCCTTTAATTGGTTGAATAATACTTGTTTTAAGATTAGTTATTTTAATATATTCAGTAATTAAACCTCGAAGATTGGTTAATTGTTCTTTGTTTAAATGATTGAAATCAAAATTATGTTTTTTCAAATAATAATATAAACTAGTTGGTAGTTTAGACACATCTTGCATCAATAAATCATGATTAATAATAATTTTTTGATTGCATTCATCATAATAATCATTATTAATTGGAGAATATATGTTGTGTAATTCTTCAAAACTTCCTTCAGCAATATTAGATACTTTATTTGGGTTTTCCATTTTAAAAAGCATTCTAATATCGCCATCATACGATAATGAACAAATTTTATAATATAGATGAGATAAAGTATATTGATCTTCCTTAAGTAATAGTAAGGCTACTCTTAAAGCATTTTCCCTGTTTAAGTTGATGGCCTTTTCTAATAGTTTATCACTTTTTATTAGTTCAACAGCTTTTTGTAGACGTCCTGCAAGATAACCGTTTTTCCAAGTTACTAAATCTTCAATTAGTTTATCATAATCGATAACGCCTATTTTAAAAGATTGATCTTTATATTTTAAGTATGCTAAATAATTAATATCTGTTCCCCAATTATAAAAATTAGGAAATTGATTAAGTAATTGGATAGCACATTTGGAATAGTCATCAGGATTTTGCATATAATTTTTTTGATGCCATTCTTTTTGGTTTTTAACCGATAAAATTAAATCAATTTGTTTCTTTGAATTATTATCTCCAGCTTGTTTTTTTATGGCTGACCCATAACCAATAATATTTATTACTTCTGGTTTGGTTGAAACATACTCATTAATTAGGTTTACAACTTGCTTTCTTTCCATTATATCCCCCTTAAAAATGATAACCATTATTATAATTAATTTTATGTAATAAGTCAATAAAAATAAACTCAAATCTTTTATCAAAAAGGGGTGCAAAAAAAGTCGAAAATATGGTATTATTATATTAGCGAGGTGAGAGGGATGGATGGTATAGGATTAATATCGATAACTATATTCTTTATTACCGTTATTTTAGTAGTAGTTGTTTTGAATTTAATTCAAAATATGAAAAATAATAAAATTAAAAAACGAATAGATGAACTAGAGATTGAAAAAAATGAAATTGATAGTGCTCCTATTATGCCTGAACTATCCAAAATTGAAGCTTTTTTAAAAAATGAAAAACTGGAAGTAATGTATAATGAGTGGCAAGAAAGATTAGAAATTATAAAGGTTTCTTATATTCCTAAAATAACAGAAATGATTTTAGAAGCTGAATATTCATTGTCGCAAATGGATTATAAAGGAACGATGTATAAGATAGCTAAACTAGAATTAGAAATATATAAAGTTCGCACAACTTCAGAATTCTTAATGGATGAAATAAAAGAAATAACAACAAGTGAGGAAAAGAACAGAGCAATTATTACAAAGTTAAAGGTTACTTATCGAGAGTTGTTTCAAAAATTTTCAGATGCGCGTCATGAGTATGGTGAGATTGCAAAGTCAATTTCATTACAATTTGAAAATATTGCTAAGAGATTTGAAGATTTTGAAAAAGCGATGGAAAATAATGAGTATACTGAAGTAACACAAATTATAAAAGCAATTGATGAAATGTTAAAACATATGGATGTTGTAATTGAAGAAATACCAGCTATTGTCTTATTAGCTACAAGTATTCTGCCAGCACGTATTAAAGAAGCAGAGGAAACTTATCAAAAAATGGTCAATAGTGGTTACCCATTAGATTATTTAAATATTGAATACAATGTTTCAGAAGCTAATAAAAAGATTAATGATGTTATGGTTCGTAGTCGTATTTTAAATTTAGAAGATAGTTTATTTGAATTAAAAGTCTTATTAGATTATTTTGATTCATTATTCAATGATTTTGAAAAAGAACGAATTAATCGTGAAACTTATGAAGAAGCTAATGAAATATTTGTTAAAAAATTTAATAAAATGAATAATTTGATGACTAATATTTTCAGTCAAATTGATGACCTTAAAAATGTTTACAATTTATCTGATGAAGATATGAATTTATTAGTTAAGATTAAAGAAGAATTAAAGGTATTAAATGACGACCACAAAACATTAATCGATCATACAGGAAACAATACTTTTGCTTATTCAAAATTAACTAAAGAAATAGAAATTTTGGTATTAAAATTAGCGAATATAGAAGATCGTTTAGATAATTCATTAGATGCGATCAGTAGTATGAAAGAAGATGAAGTTAGAGCTAGACAACAATTAGAAGAAATAAAAGGGTTATTAAAGGATTCTAAAGCAAAGATTAGAGAGTATAATTTGCCAATTATTCCTAAAGTCTATTTTGTTGAATTAAATGAGGCTCAAAGTGCTATTATGGAAATAGTTAAAGAATTAGATTGTAAACCAATTACCATTAGTGTTTTGAATACAAGAGTTGATACAGCTAGAGATTTAGTTTTGAAACTATATACCAAAACTAAAGAAATTATGAAAACAGCCATGTTTGCAGAAATGGCCATTGTCTATGGTAATCGTTATCGTTCAGCAATTGATGGTTTAGATCAGAGTTTGGTTAATTCAGAAACATTATTCTTTAAAGGTGAATATCAAAAATCATTAGAATTAACAATCAATACTTTAAATCGTGTTGAACCTGGTATTTATAATAAGTTATTGAAGTTATATGGAAATGGTAAGGAAATTAATTAATAAATATTAAAGATTCAAGAATAAATCCTGAGTCTTTTTTGTTTTAAAAAAAGATTAATTTTTAATAATATTATTAAGTATCCATGATATAATAAACCTTAGGTGATATTATGGACAGATTAATTTTAATTAAATATGGGGAATTAACGACTAAGAAAGCTAATCGTCATTTTTTTATTAAAATGTTAGAAAAAAACATTTTAAATGTTTTAAAAAATTATCAAGTAAAAATTATTAAAGATCGTGTTCGAATGTATATTGAAGTTGATAATAAAGATGTTGATGAAGTGGTAACATCTTTGACGAAGGTGTTTGGGATTCATGGTATAGTAATTTGTTATCGAGTTAATACTAATATTGAGGAGATTGAAAAATCTGTTTTAGAAATTGTTAAAAAGGAACAATTTCATACCTTTAAAGTGGAAACAAAAAGAGCTGATAAGACATTTCCTATTCATACGATGGATTTTAATAATCAAATAGGTAGTTTAATTTTAAAAAATATTGATTGCAAAGTTGATGTTCATCATCCGGATATGTTACTTCGAATTGAAATTAGAAGTGAAGGAACTTTTATTTATACTAATGAAATAAGAGGTGCTGGAGGATATCCAGTTGGTATTCAAGGAAAAGGAATGTTGATGCTTAGTGGTGGAATTGATAGTCCAGTTGCTGGTTATTTAGCTTTAAAAAGAGGTGTTGATTTAGAATGTATGTATTTTGAATCGCCACCACATACAAGTGAAAATGCTAAAAATAAAGTAAAGGAATTAGCTAATTTATTAAACCGTTATTCTGGTAATATTGTTATGCATGTTGTCCCTTTTACAAAAATTCAAGAAGCAATCTATCAAAATGTTCCGTCTAGTTATATGATAACCATTATGCGAAGAATGATGTATCGAATATGCGCAAAATATGCCCAAAAAAGAAATTGTCAAATTTTAATCAATGGGGAAAGTATTGGACAAGTAGCTAGTCAAACAATTAATAGTATGGTAGTTATTAATGAAGTAACCAATATGCCTGTTATCAGACCCGTTGCTTGTTTAGATAAATTAGAGATAATTGATCTATCTAAAAAAATAGAAACGTATGAAACTAGTATATTACCTTATGAGGATTGTTGTACAATTTTCTTGCCAAAACATCCAGTTATTAATCCTATTTTGGATAAATGTTTGGAGTATGAAAAAAGAATTGATTATCAACCTTTAATCGATCAATGTATCGAGCATATTGAAACAATAAAAGACTTAAATTCTAATGATTATCAAGACTTACTATAAGCCATAAATTACCACTTATAAAAACACTGAATGTACACATGATATTAGTGTACAGGAGGTGAAATAAATGAATCAATCAAAAAATAAATTAGTAGTACCTGGTGCAAAACAAGCTATTGATAAGATGAAATGGGAAATAGCAAGTGAATTAGGTGTTAATATGGGTCCTGATGCTACCTCTAGAGCTAATGGTTCTGTAGGTGGAGAAATTACAAAGCGTTTAGTACAAATGGGACAACAACAACTAGGAAGTGCTGCTAACTTTCAATCTAAATAATAAAATGGACAGATATTAAATCTGTCTTTTTTTAAAAAATAAAAAAGTCTGTTTAGACTTTTTCTTATATAAATATAAAAGATATTGATATAATTTCAGATACTCTTCTTTAATGACGTGCATTTGAAAATTATTGATACCAGCAATTTCTTCTGCTTCGATATCTAAGACACCTTTTTTATTTCTTCTTTGACAAGTTTTTCATGTTTATCTAAAATAATTTTTGTTTTACGCTAATTTGATAAAATTTCATCAATTAACCCATAGCTAACTGCTTCCTTTGCAGTCATAAAATTATCTCTTTCAGTATCTATTTCGACCTTTTTAAAATCTTGTCCAGTATTATTAGCAAGCATAATATTTAATTTTTCTTTTAATTTCAAAATTCTTTCAGCTGCTATTTTGATTTCTGTGGCTTGACCTTGAACTCCACCTAAAGGTTGATGAATCATGATTTCGCTATTTGGTAAACAGTAACGTTTACCTTTAGTTCCGCTAGATAAAATAAAAGCAGCCATACTAGCAGCAATCCCAATACAAATAGTTGAAACATCACTTTTTATAAAATTCATTGTATCATAAATAGCCATTCCTGAAGTTACACTTCCACCAGATGAATTAATGTATAAACTAATATCATCATGATTTAGTGAATCCAAATATAATAATTCGGCCACAATAATATTAGCGCTATCATCATCAATTTCACCAGTTAAGATAACAATCCGGTCTTTTAACAATCTTGAATATAAGTCATATACGCGTTCATTATTATTAGTTCTTTCAATAACAGTTGGAATCAACATGTAATCACCTCATTATTATAATAGGTATTTAAAGTGTAAATATGTATTAAAAAATGTGACAAAATAAATATTTTTTGATACAATGATAATTGTAGGATAGAGGGAATAAAATGGATAAAACAGTTAAAATTAACTTTAAGGATATCGTTACAAAAGAATATCCAATAGGAACTAATCTTAAACAAATCAGTGAAGATTTTAAAAGCTATTTTAATTACCCCATTTTGGCAGCTAAAGTTGACAACAATCTTTGTAGTTTAAATCATATTGTCAATAATGACTATACGATTGATTTTTATGATCGTAGTAGTGAAGTTGGTAATAATGTGTATAATAGTAGTCTTCAAATGCTAATGGTTGTAGCAATAAAAAAAGTATTTGGTAATAAAGTCGATGTGATTATTGAACACTCAATTGATACTGGTGTTTATTGTGAGTTAATCAATATGACATTAAATAAAGAGGATTTAGAAAATATCGAAAAGAAGATGCATGAATTAGTGGAATCTAATCTAGATTACCATAAAGTTAGTGTAGCTAGAACTGATGCTGTTAAATATTTTAATGATAAAAAACAATATGATAAGGTAAGCGTGTTGAAATATGTCAGTAATAGTTATATTAATCTATATCGTTTAGATGATATCTATGATTACTTTTTTGGTGAATTAGCCGTTAATACAGGTAATATTGATGATTTTAAATTAACCTATATTAAAGATAATGGTTTTGTCTTATCGGGGCCAACTGTTTCAAATCCAGAAGGTACTTTAGATTATGTTCATCATAAGTTACTTTTCGATACTTTCTTAAATTATACTAAGTGGGGTCGAAAAGTTGGTTTAGTAACTGTTTCTGATTTAAATAATCTTGTTTCCCAAGGAAAATATGATGAGATTATTAGGCTATCAGAAGTCTATTATGAGAATCAAATATCACAAGTTAGTGATATTATCTATAAAAAAATGGATACGGTTAAATTTGTTTTAATTGCCGGTCCATCTTCAAGCGGAAAAACAACTACTTCAAAAAAATTGGAAATTTATTTAGCGTCTCGTGGTTTTACAACTCATAGTATTTCGATTGATGATTACTTTTTAGAAAGAATTCAAACTCCGAAAGATAAGAATGGGGAGTATGATTTTGAGAGTGTTGAAGCAATTGATTTAGAATTATTTAATGATCATCTAGCTAAATTAGTGAATGGTGAAAGGGTTCATCTGCCACAATATAATTTCTTAACTGGTCAAAAAGAATATAGGGGTAAATATATTCAAATTGGTGAAAAAGATGTTGTTGTCATTGAAGGCTTGCATGCTCTTAATGACCGATTGACGAAGTCAATTGATAGTAAGCATAAATTCAAAATATATATATGTCCCTTAACGCAATTAAATATTGATCGTCATAATCGAGTTCGAACAACTGATATAAGACGACTAAGAAGAATTGTGCGTGATAGTAAATATCGTGGTTATTCAGCTGGTCAAACTTTAAAAATGTGGCGTAAGATACGAGAAGGGGAAGAAAAGTATATTTTCCCATTTCAAAATACCGCTGATATTGTTATCAATACCTCGATGCTATATGAAGTTGGAGTTTTAAAGATTTATGTTGAACCATTGCTTTTCTCAGTACCAGAGGATGATGAAAGTTATCCTGAAGCGATTAGGTTAATCAATTTCTTAAGAAATTTTTTACCTATACCAAGTGATAATGTACCTAGAGAATCCTTGTTGAGGGAGTTTATTGGTGGAGGTTGCTTTAATGATTAGAAAGGATGATAAAATGATTAAAGTTGCAATTAATGGTTTTGGAAGAATTGGAAGATTAGTATTTAGAATTATGGAGGAAGATCCTGAGTTTGAAATTGTTGCAATCAATGATTTAACTGATGCGGAACAATTAGCTTATCTTTTAAAGTATGATACTAATCATCGCCAATACCGACCTGATGAAATAAGTTTTAATGAAGGGGAAATTATTGTAGGAAATCGTAAAATAAAAGTATTTGCTGAAAAAGATCCTAGTAATTTACCTTGGAAAGAATTAGGAGTCGAACAAGTTTTTGAATGTACCGGAATTTTCACTAAGAAAGATGAAGCTATGGCGCATATCAAAGCTGGAGCTAAAAAAGTTATTATTTCTGCACCTGCTAAAGGTGATTTAAAAACAGTTGTTTATAATGTAAATGAAAGCATTTTAGATGGTAGTGAAGAAATAATTAGTGCAGCTAGTTGTACGACTAACTGTTTAGCGCCAGTTGTAAGTGTTCTTCATAATGAATTTAAAGTTGTGAAAGGATATATGACAACCGTCCATTCATATACAAATGATCAAGTGATTTTAGATGTATCTCATCCAAAAGGAATTAATGCTCGTCGTGGGCGTGCGGGGGCAGCTAATATTATTCCATCATCAACTGGTGCAGCTAGTGCAATTGGTTTAGTTATTCCTGAATTAAAAGGGCGATTAGATGGTAGTGCTTTAAGAGTTCCAACTACAACAGGGTCAGTTATTGATTTAACTTTAGAGTTAGAAAAAAGGACAACTGTTGAGGAAATCAATGATGCATTTAGAAAAAATACTAATGAAACTTTAGGTTTTACCCTTGACCCAATTGTTTCAAGTGACATTATTGGTTCTCATTTAGGAGCTTTAGTTGATGGACAATTAACTAATGTTCTTGAAGTTGATGGGAAGCAATTAGTAAAAGTTGTTGCTTGGTATGACAATGAAATGGGATATAGTGCTCAAATGGTTAGAACAGCTAAATATTTAGGTGATTAATAGTTTTTTAATAATAATGATAAAATAGTTTGTAAAAACTATTTTTTTATACAATAACCTATAAAATGTGATAAAATATTAGTAGTGAATAGGTGATGAAATGAAAAAGAATAAAGGTTTTACATTAGTTGAACTAATCGGTATTGTTGTTATTTTGGCTATTATTGCTGTAATTGGAGTGCCATCAGTGGTGGAACTAATTAAAAAAAGTGAAGAATCAAGGGTTGAAGAAATAGCTATTACAGTTGAAGCTGCAGCGGAATTTTATGTTGAGCAAAATCGTGCTCTCTTTTCTGATTTAGATAAAATTGGAACTAAAACCTTTCTTAAAGTTGGAACTTTAATTGAAAAGGGTTTTATAGAGGATAATATTAAAGGTGTTGACTTAGAGGATATTAGTAATTATTCAGTTATAGTTACTGTTGGTAGTGATAATGTTTTAAATTATCGCTATACTAATCGTAATAGTGATACCAATGGTTATGCTCAAAACAACTTGATTTTACACTTTGATGGTCATAATCGTCCAACAACAAATACTTGGTTTGATTTAAGTGGCGGTAATAATAATGGAACCTTAATCAATTTTGATCTTCTAACAGCTTGGACAGGGAATAGTGTTAAATTTGATGGTATTAATGACTATATTGACGCTGGGACTAATTCTAAATTTAATATAACTAATGAATTAACGATGGAAGTTGTTTTTAAAATGCCAACCAATGTATTTAAAGGTGGTTTAATGATTAAAGGAAGTAATGGTGGTTGGGCTACTAACTCATATGTTTTAAGATCAGAGAGTCAAAGATTATTTTTTAATATTGCGGATGGAACAACGAATAATCGTGTTTCTTCGCCCGCTCTTTTAGCTAATAAATGGTATCATCTATCAGTTACTACTTCTCTTAGTTCAGGCAAATTAGTAATCTATATCGATGGTAAAAAACATGAAGAAGCTAATCGAACAATTTTGAATATGGTTACTAATGCAGCTCCTTTATTACTAGGAATGGGTTATGGTAGTACGACTTTCTTTGAAGGAGAAGTTGCTAGTGCTAGACTATATAATCGTGCCTTAACCCTTGAAGAAATTAAATCAAATTATGAAATAGATAAAGACCGTTTTGATATTTAGGAGGAAATATGAAAAAAACAATTAGAGATTTTGATTTAAAAGATAAAAAAGTTATTATTCGAGTTGACTTTAATGTCCCTATTAAAGATGGTTTAATTACTGATGATAATCGTGTTGTTGAAAGTTTAGAAACGATTAATTATGCAATTAATAATTCGGCTAAAGTTATTTTGATGTCACACTTGGGTCGTGTGAAAGAAGAAAGTGATAAAGCCAAAAATACTTTAAAGCTGGTTAGTCTTAGATTAAGTGAATTGTTAAATAAAGAGGTTATCTTTATTCCTCAAACTAGAGGTATTGAATTAGAAAAAGCCATCAGTAATCTAAAATCAGGAGATGTCTTATTAATGGAGAATACCCGTTATGAAGACTTAGATGGTGAAAAGGAAAGTAATAATGATCTGGAATTAGCTAAGTATTGGGCTAATTTAGGGGATATTTATATCAATGATGCTTTTGGTACTAGTCATCGTAGTCATGCTTCTAATGTGGGACTTGCTTCGTTACTACCAAATGGAGTAGGCTTCTTAATTGAAAAAGAATTAAAGGTTTTAGCATCTTCTATCGATAATCCAATTCGTCCATTAACCGTTATTTTAGGTGGGGCAAAGGTAAGTGATAAAATAGGTGTTATTAAAAATCTTGTTAATAAAGCGGATTATATTTTAATTGGTGGAGGAATGGCATTTACTTTCTTAAAAGCTCAGGGAATTGAAGTTGGAAAATCATTAGTTGATTTAGATAATCTTGATTTTTGTAGGGAAATGTTAGAAAAACATGAAGATAAATTGATTTTGCCAATCGATGTTATTGCTAGTCATGAGATGTCAGATAATAGTGACTATCGTGAAACCTTTATTACAGATTTGAAAAGTGATGAAATGGGATTGGATATTGGTTCTCAAACAATCAAGGTTTTTAAACAATATCTAGTAGATAGTCAAACGATTATTTGGAATGGACCAGTTGGAGCTTTTGAATACTCTAACTTTGCTAATGGGACAAAAGCTTTATGTGAGATCTTAGCTAATCTGGAAGCTATAACCATTTTGGGTGGAGGAGATACAGCTTCAGCAGCCATTAATTTTGGTTATAAAGAGGCTTTCACCCATATCTCAACAGGTGGAGGAGCATCTTTAGAATTGCTTGAAGGAAAAACCCTTAGTGGAATTGACATAATTCATAATAAATAGATAAAGGAGAAATCTATGCGTATAGGAATGTTTACTGATATTTATTATCCTTATTTAAGTGGAGTTGTTATTAGTGTTGATTCATTAAGAAAAACTTTAGAAAAACAAGGTCATGAAGTATATATTATTACAAGTAATTTAGAAAATCAAAAATTTTTATATGATAAAAAAAATAAAATTATTAGAATACCTGGGATAAATACACCAATACCAGGAACCAAATTAGTATATCCTTACTCGATAAGAACAGCAAGGATAATGAAAAAGTGGAAATTAGATATCATTCATTCTCATACTGAATTTGGGATTGGAACCTTTGCTAGAATTATTGGACAGCAGTTGAATATTCCAATTGTTCATACTTATCATACAACGTATGAGGATTGTGTCTATTTTGTAACCAAAGGTTATTTTGATAATGTTAGTAAAAAGGTTGTTGAATATCTAACGAAGTTTTATTGTGATAAAATAATATCTGAATTAATAGTACCTACTGAGAAAGTTAAAGAAAAAATTAAAAAAGAGTATCAAGTTAAACGAAATATTCACATCATACCAAATATTATTGAAATCGAAAAATATTATCAAGAAAACATTTTGCCAGATGTCTTAGATGGTTATAAAAAACAATTTAAGATTGATAATGATAATTTTTATATTATGTATTTAGGGAGAGTTTCAGAAGAAAAAAATATTGCTTTTTTAATGAATGCGATGCCTAAATTAATTGCCTATAATAAAAAGATAAAATTAGTTATTTGTGGTTCAGGAAATGCTTTAGATAATTTAAAAAAGATAGCTGATAAAAAGAAAATAAGAGATAATGTTATTTTTACTGGTTTATATCCATTTGAAGAATCGCAGTATTATTATCAATTAGGGCAAGTCTTCGTTATGTCATCAAAAAGTGAAACTCAGGGAATGACTGTAATAGAAGCTTTAGCATCTTCAAAACCAGTTATATGTATTGAAGATGAAAGTTATAAAAACACGGTTATTCATGGTTATAATGGTTACCTATTTAAAACAGAAAAGGAATATATTGAATATGTTAAAAAATTGTTTGAAGATTCAAAATTATTAAAACAAATGAGTAAAAATGCTCGTGAAAGTATTCAAAAATATTCACCTCAAGTGTTTGCTAATAATGTTATAAATGTATATAAAATTGCAATTGAAAAAAATAAAACAACCTTTTTAACAAGATTTATGAAAAGAATAAGGAGGGATGCTTAATGGAAAAAAGAAAATTAGTTGTAGCTAATTTAAAGATGAATTTCGTTTATGACGAAATAAAGTCATATATTTTACAAGCTAAAAAAGAAATTACTACTTCACAAGTTGTTATTTGCCCTACGAGCATCTATATACCATATTTCCTGCAAGGTAATTATGCATTAGGTGTTCAAAATACTGCTGATGATAGTGAAGGTGTTTATACTGGTGAATTAAGTCCTAAACAAGCATATAGTATGGGTGTTAAATATACTATTTTAGGACATAGTGAACGGAGAATTAAATTTAATGAAGATGATTTAATGGTCAATAAAAAGGTGATTGAAGCTATTAAACATAATCTTACAGTTATCTTATGTGTTGGTGAAACGCAATCGGAAAGGGCTCTTCGTAAGACGGAACAAGTTGTAAAAAGACAATTAATTAATTGTCTTCGTGGTTTAGAATATGACATGTTTCACAATATTGTTATTGCTTATGAACCAGTTTGGGCAATTGGTTCTAATATTACTCCAACAGTTGAAGATATTATAGGAATAACTAACTATATTAAAAATGCGGTTAGTAGTTCATATCAATATGAGAATATTAGAGTTTTATATGGTGGAAGCGTTAATGAAAAAAATATTAGAGAGTTAAATAGTATAAATGAAGTCGATGGTTTTTTAGTCGGTACAGCATCACTAGATTTTCAAAAACTTACAAAAATAATCAATGTCGTCACATACTAACGACATTTTTTTTCATAATTCGACAAATAACGACAAAACTAGACAGAATTTACTCTGGAAATATTGGGATTAAAAGGGTATAATGGGTTTGTTTATCAAATATAGAAGGAGAAAATTATGGAAAAAATTCGGGTTTTAATGGTCGATGATAACACTAGTTTAGTAGATATGGTTGGTGAATATTTTAAAAATCATGACAAAATTAAATTAGTTTTAACGGCAAAAGATGGCATCGAAGGAATTGCAGTAATTGAAAAAGAAGTAAATAACTATGATATTATTATTTTGGACTTAATTATGCCTAATAAAGATGGGGTATATGTTTTGGCTGAAATGAAAAAGCGTAATATCAATAAACGGGTAATTGTATCAACTAGTTATAATGCACCTGAAGTAATTAGGGAAGTAGCAGAATATGGAGTCAACTACTATATTCTTAAACCATTTGATCTTCATGATTTGGAAAAAAGAATTTATGAATCATTTAAAGTAAGCGATAACAAGAGCATTGATATTCATCATAATAATTTACAAATTTCAATTACTAAAATACTTCATGAATTAGGAATACCTTCACATATTAAAGGATATCAGTATATTCGTGATGGTATTGATATTATTTATCGAAAACCCGAAACGATAGGTGGCATTACTAAAGAATTATATCCAGAATTAGCAGCTAAATATAATACAACGGTATCTCGAGTTGAAAGAGCAATCAGACATGCGACTGAAGTAAGTTGGAATCGTGGTAATTGGGACTTAATGGAA
>JAQUFI010000037.1 GCA_028684735.1 Bacilli bacterium
TTTTTGTTATAATTTAAAAGACACATATTATTTACCTCCAATGTCTAGTTTGCACTTACATTGTACCATAGGTAATTCTATGTGTCTTTTTTTTGTCCTAACCGGACACTTACTTTTTCTATTTATACACTTTTTATTTTTTAATTACATCGTCGTATCTATCAATATATCCTTTAGTAGTATAATTATTACCACATTTTAAATAAGCTTTATATTCTAGACCACCACTATCATCTTGATTACAAGCTACATAACCACTACATTCAATACGCTCATTTTTAATATCATAGATTTTATCTAATACTTTTTCTTGTTGCATTGAACTAACTTTTATTTTAAGAAAATCAGCTGTATCTGCATTATTATTATATATTTTAGCAACATATTTTTTAGCTCCAGCAACCATTTCTTTTTCAAGACCATTATAAGTCTTTTTAATTGTGACATTTTCATTAAGATTTGGTTTTAATTCTTCAAAAGGATTTTCTCTAAATAAATATGAAAAGTTTTGTTGAATTAAAACTACTGAAATGAATAATGCGATACAAAGTATCGCTACAAAAAGTAACATTATTCTAAGTCCCCAACCTTGATTATTCATACTAATCCCCCTAAAACAAATCTATTTCTTTTATTTCATCTTTAAAACGATATAACTTAGCTGGTCTTCCATTAAAACCAGTGTTTTTTTCTAAAGTATCTTCAATTAAGTTTAAATTAATAAATTTCTTGCGAAAATTACGACGATCTAACTCTTTACCAAGAATTCTCTCATATACTTTTTGTAATTCCGGTAATGTAAAATCACTTGGAAATAATATTTTTAAAATATTACTATTAACAATTTTTTTACGCAAATAATCAATACTCTCTTCGATAATAAATTCATGATCATAACCTAATTTAGGTACAGCATCAATATTAAACCAAGCATTTTCAATGTTAGGACGGTCTTCACTCATTATTTCAATACTTTTACTATCAATAAGTCCAATAAAAGTAGTAGCAATAACACGTTCATCAGGATGACGATTGATATTACTAAATGTATGGCATTGATCGACATAGACATTCATTAAACCTGTTTGGTCAATGATAGCATCAGTAATATTATCTTCGATAGACTCATCAAAGTTTAAAACATTACCTGGTAAAATCCAGTATCCTTTGTATGGGTCAGTCTTTTTTCTAGTTAGTAGAATCTTTAGTTCCCCTTTATCAATCGTAAAAATACTTATTAAAGTTTCAACATAAACCCGATTTTCATTTGTTAAATTATTCATAGACTCTCCTTTGTGTTGCTTTTACGCGTTTATTTTACTATATAATAATTATTTTGTCAATTTAAATCCTGACTCTTTTTCAAAATAAAGTGTTTACAATCAAAAGAACAATGTTCTTTTAAATATT
Source organism: Bacilli bacterium (assembly GCA_028684735.1). Classification (GTDB taxonomy): domain Bacteria; phylum Bacillota_I; class Bacilli_A; order RF39; family UBA660; genus UBA5364. The sequence continues at coordinate 1,411 of JAQUFI010000037.1, forward strand.
CATCAACTTTTTTATAATCATTAATATTATTAATTAATTTATTTTTTTTGTCACAAAAACCTTTTAATCGCAATTTCCCATATGACCAATCTCCTAAAACATAATCATAGGGTTCAAAATATTCCGTCATTTTTTCTGTAACTTCTTTTATATCAAAACCATCTTTGTGATTTTTAATTAAATCGTATTCAATTTCATTAATAATTATTTTTTTCAATTCAAATAGTCCTTTCTAAAAGCAGAAGCTATTTCATTATATTTACTAGTATTTGATTTACCATTCCAAGTCATATAACCTCCTGTTAAACCAGCATCATATAACCCTTTGATCTGTTCAGATATTTTTGTTGCATCATAAGTAATATATGGGTCATGAATAGCATTATAGGCTTGAATCCAAGTTCTAGCAACAGCTGGGGTTGGAACCTCTTTTTGACGTTGAGCTGCATTTTGTCCCCATGCATACAATAAATCATAAGGGATTGTCCAAACTGGTACTTTAAACCCGTATTCATATCGATTAAAGTGATCAGGATAAGGCATGGCACTAATCACATCAACCACATTAGAGATAGCCCCCCAATATTGTCCATAAGCTGTTACATAACTATTTGCACTTTCACCGAAGACATCAACAGAAACATATACTTCTAATTTATGTAATTCATCAGTTGCATACATTAAAAAGGCTTGAATAGTTTGAGCTTTACTCTCATTATATTTGTTTTTCATATTTACTAAGCCAGCAGCTTCAACACTATTAGTACGATCAGGAAAACGAACATAATCAAACTGAATTTCATTAAAACCCATTTCTTTAACTGCATCGATAGCTAAACTGACATTAAATTCCCATACCCCGCGATTAAAGGCACTAGGCCAAAATGAACCATTATGATTAAAAGGTTTGCCTGTACTCGCAGAAGTAATCGCACTTTCTGGATGATCAGTTACATAGTAACTATCTTTAAAAACAGTTATTCGTCCAATTACATAGAACCCATTATCTTTTAACTTTTTAATCGCATTTCGATACCCGTCTAGGGTATTAATCGCTTTGGCATAGTTGGTTGGTGAAAATTCTTTCATTGCAAGAGAAGGATAACCAGGAGCAGTATTATCTTTAATATCAACTACAAAAGCATTAATGTTATTGTTTTTTGCTAATTTAATATAAGCATCAACATTTCCTAAAACACCAGAGTTTAAATATAAACTTCGAACTTCATCAGGCATTTTATTATTTTCAAATTGTTTTTTTTCAACTGGATAAAAATCTAAGGTCCCAGCGTTTCCTCCACCCCATCTGTCCCCACGATTAAAGTGAATTTTATAACTGTCAGTAGCATCGTAATTAGCTAGTGCTAACTCTTTGGTATTAAGTAAATATTTAGAATAAACATACCCTGTTATATTATCATACTTAATCTTATACATATTTACTTTCCCATCACTTAAGAGGGTATTGAAGCCTAAGATTTCTAGTTCTTCACCTTTTTTGATAAGCGATAATAACTTTATTTTATCTGGATTTTCATATACACTAACAGGCGTTCTAACATAAAGTGTTTTTTCTTGAACACTTTTTTCATAAGTGTCAGTTACATTTTCAGGCATAATTAAATAATCTTTTTTATCATACTTTATTTTACGATATACTTCTGTTTTAATAACTTCTCCCGATTTCTCATCTTTAATCTTGTTTTTAACTTCAAACTCATATAAAACAACTTTTGTCCCACGAGTAATCGTCATTTTTTCTTCAAAATTAGTATTGTATAGTGGAACTACATAATCAGTAGATGCAATATAAGCATCAGCTTTACCTTGAATAATATTTTTAGAAACCTGTTTAAATAATAAATTGATGCTTGATATCAAGAAAAATAAGATAAGGACTAAAATAATAATGTTTTTAGTTTTGAATTTTATTTTCTTTTTCTTCTTAGCCATACTTAGACACCTCTAGTATAAGTATAACATATTCCCCTATATTATTCCATAGGTATTTTTAAGATTGGAGATGAATTATTAAGCCCATTAAAGTAATAATTAGGGACTGTTCCTTGGATTATTTTTAAGGCTATAGGAATGTTTACAAAGACGGTAATGGACTTAGAAGTAACCGGCAGAATAACTCGTTCATTTAGAACTAGTTTTATGGTAACTTCAATTAATGCATTATTGATTCCATAATTAGTTACCTTTGATTCTATGTTTGCAATAATATCACCAATTAAACGAAAACGAACAGGAATTTTTGGTCCAACATTGGCTAATAAAACATTATTAAAAACAACACCCATTGGCATTTCAAAAAAAACACCTTTTTTAAGATTTTCTTGATCATAATTAAGTAAGACATTTTCCCCTAAATTAATTTCATCAATATTCCCATTTTCTAAATTCTTTAAATTTGTTTGAACGGTATTAATTGCTTGTAACAAAAACTTATTAACAATAACTGGGTCAAAATCAATCGTCGATATCTCACCCTTGTCATCCTTACTAATAATGAACAATTTATCAACATCTAATGACTCTGATACTTCTTGATTAATAGCTTTACTAATAATTAAACTTGCAATTTTTTTTGTTTCTACCTCAGCGTAGTTTAATAAAATGGGGGATATTTTATGATTAATATAGTTAAAAACAATAACAATTGTGATAAAGACCAAAATAAAAATGATAAGAATTTTATTGATATTTCTATTTTTTGAATTATTTAAAAGAATCTTTTTTCTTAATGACATTTTCTTTTTCATACTCCACCTATATAAATATATGAAAAAAAAGAAAAGATAACCCTTTCTTTTCTTTAAACATATATATATTTACATTGTTCTTTAGGTGTTTGATATGTTTTTTCATATTTATATTTTGGAATTAAATATGGACGATTATGTTTTAAACTCTTTTCAACATCTAATATTCTTTGGTTACGTGAGCCTTTAAATCTTAAATTTAAACTTTTTTGTTCTAAAATAAATTTTCCATCAACTAACACATCAATCATTTTTAACAATTCCATCACTTGTGGTTCTTTTTTAGCTTTATCTAATAATTGTTCAAAGGTGTAACCAGTATAACACCAAATATTTAAACCAATACTCTTACAATATTTAGCTATTTCCAAACAAGCTTCAACTTGACACATTGGATCTCCACCTGAAAGAGTTATTCCATCTTGACCTTTTAACTTGCTTATTTCTTCTTTCACTTCTTCGATATCATAAAGGGTACCAGCATGAAACGAATGAGTAGCAGGATTATGACAACCTAAGCAATTATGGATACATCCTTGAGTCCAAATGACGGTTCTCATACCTTCACCATCAACAATACTATCCGATTGAAGTGGTCTCGCTAAACGTATTTTCATAATGAATGTTTAACCCTATCTCTTTCTTCAGCTCTTTTACTATTGTTAAAGCGGTTGACAGTCCCCACTAAATATCCAGTAATTCGTCTAATTCTTTCGAATTTAACACCATCTGATTCATTTCTTCCACAACCAGGGCATTGGTCTCCAATAACACCTGTAAAACCGCAAACCGGATCACGATCAACAGGATGGTTAATTGCACCATAGCCAATTCCTGATTCTTTCATCATACGAACAACCTTTTCAAAAGCCTCAACATTATCTGTTGTATCACCATCTAATTCCACATAAGTAATATGACCAGCATTAGTAAAAGCATGATATGGCGCCTCTAAACCAATCTTCTTAGCTAGTGAAATATTATAATGAACTGGAACATGGAAGGAATTAGTATAATATTCTTTATCCGTAATACCCTTTATGTTTCCATATATAGCTTTATCAATATTAGTAAACCTTCCCGATAAACCTTCAGCTGGAGTTGCTAATAAAGTAAAGTTAAGGTTATATGCTTTTGTGTACTCATCACATTTATCACGCATAAATTTAATAATCTTTAGACCTAACTTTTGCGTTTCTTCGCTTTCACCATGATGTTTACCAGTTAATGCTTTTAATGTTTCAGCCAACCCAATAAAACCAATCGATAACGTACCATGTTTTAAAACCTTCTTTATTTTATCACCAGGTTTTAATTTTTCAGAATCAATATATACTCCTTGCCCTAATAAGAAAGGGAAATTATAAACTCGTTTACTACATTGAAATTCAAATCTCTCAATTAATTGGTCTCTAACTAAATCTAAAACCTCTTCTAATTCTTCATAAAAAGCCTTCATATCAGCTTTATCATTATTGATAATTCCATGTTTAATACCTATTCTAGGTAAATTAATTGAAGTAAATGATAGATTACCACGACCTGGAGTAATCGCTTTTTCAGGATCAACCGCGTTCGCTAATACACGTGTACGACATCCCATATAAGCAACTTCTGAATCAAAGTTACCTGCTTTATAACTAGATAGATTAAATGGAGCATCAATAAATGAAAAGTTAGGAAATAATCTTTTAGCTGATACTTGACAAGCTAATTTAAATAAATCATAATTAGGATCTTTTGGATTATAATTAATTCCCTCTTTTACTTTGAAAATAGATATAGGGAAAATAGGAGTTTCATTTTTACCTAATCCAGAATCAGTTGCCAATAAATAATTTTTAATAATCATTCTTCCTTCTTTAGAAGTATCAGTACCAAAGTTAATCGATGAAAATGGTACTTGAGCACCAGCTCTAGAATGCATCGTATTTAGATTATGAATGAAAGCTTCCATTGCTTGATAAGTAATACGATTAGTTTTTTGGGTAGCTTTTTCATACCCCATTTCAAAGATTCTCTTAATATTATCATTATCTTTGTAGAATGGTTCAAAAATATTGATATCAAATTCAATCGTTTCTAATTTATCAATTTCTTTAACAATCTTATCCATATTAATAAAATCACTAAAACCAGCATAATCTAAGTAATCATAAATAATTTGTTTAAATTGTTTTCTAAATGTTTTAAGAACACCAGGTGCTAAATAATGATCAAAGGCTGGAATACTTTGACCCCCATGTTGATCGTTTTGATTTGATTGGATTGCAATCGCTGCTAAAGCACCATATGACATAATATCTTGTGGTTCTCTTAAATGACCGTGCCCAGTAGAAAATCCACCCTTAAATAACTTAGATATATCAATTTGAGTACAAGTCGTTGTCCCCATCGGTAAAAAATCCATATCATGAATATGAATAACACCATTATCATGAGCCTCTGCAAATTTAGGTTTAATTAAATATGATTTAGCAAATTCTTTTGAAACAGTACTACCATATTGAAGCATTGTTCCCATAGCAGTATCGCCATCAACATTTGCATTTTCTCTCTTAGCATCTTCTTCATGCGCTGACTTTAAACCTAAACTTTCAATCGCTTTAATAAATTTATGAAGTTGTTTTTCATCACTAAACATTTGACGTGATTGATTTCTTCTTTCACGATATTCTGAAAATGACTTATAAACATCATCATATTTATTAGCCTTCAATTCATCTTCGATTAAATCTTGGATTGTTTCTATTTTTATCTTTTCAGCCCCGCAATTAATAAATTCTTGATCAATGCGGTTGATTACAGATTGATATACCTTTTGAATATCTTTCGAATCATATTCTGGTTCTTCATCTGTAACGCTATCAAAACCCTTTTTAATAGCAAGAGCTATCTTTGAACCATCAAATTCAACCTTCTTGCCATTTCTCTTGACTACTAGTAAAGTAGTTAACTTTTCCTCAATATTTACCATCAAAATTCCTCCTCTTTTCACTACCTTAATTTCAAATTAATCATAGCACTTAGATATCTCAAAGTCAAACAAAAGTTCGATATTTTTTCATCATTTTTCGCTTTCCCTTTATTTTCAAGCATTAACAATTTTATTTATTTTTAAAAACTTTACACTTTTAATTTTTTTGGTTTTCGTTTTGTATTTCAAAATTAATTTCTAGTTAACTTAATCAAAAAAACGCTTCTAACCCTTTACTTTCCAATGTTTGTTATTTTATTTTATCTTTTTTTAATAAAAACAACTTAAATTTTTATTAAAATTTCGAAAAAAGAATAAAATTTATTCTTTAATTTTTTCATTTTTCAATATAATGATAACGATTCCACATTTCTTATAAAACTCAGAAACTAAACTTTTGTATTTACTTCAAATACTTCCACTTGAAAACATATAATTGGATAGGTGGTTATAAAATGTTTTCAAATAAAGAACTACGAAAAGCTAAATTAATTGATGACCGCATCACAGGAACTTATCTTTTTATTTCATCACTAATTGTGTCTATTATTTTGTTATATAATAAAAAACTTGTTCTTTTAAATCAAAAAACAATTTTAAGTAAACAAGAAGCTAAAACAATTAACATTATTAATTCTAGTGTTGTTTTACTAATATCTTTATTTTTTCAGTACTTAAATTATGAAAACAAAAAAGAAGATGGTACATCTTCTGATTTATCAATTATAATTTCATATTTTTTAATATCAGCAGCAGGATTATCTTTATATGATTCAATTATCCATCCTAGTGAAGAGATAATTCAAACTGAAGATATCATTACTTAATTGCTTTTGTTTTTATACGAAAGACAGGTTTCATCTAATTCTTTAATAAATAATTCTTTATCTGCTTCATTTCTTAATCTAACGCCACTAGCAAAGACATGACCGCCTCCACCATAGCGACTAGCCGCTTCGTTGATAATTGGTCCTCTTGATCTTATTGAACCCCTGATCACATCATTGTTGACATCAACCGAGAAAATAGCCCAAACTAAGACTTCATTAATATAATTAAAATTATTAATCATATTACCTGCTGTGGCAGCATCGACATTATACTCTTTTAAAACATCTTCAGTAATCGTAATATGCGCAAAACCATTCTCTGTAATAATCATATTATTTGCAATATATCCTTGAAATCGAATCTCCTTAATTGGTCTTAAATATAAGGGTTCATATAGATTAGCAAAATCAATTTTAAAATCTTTAATTAACTTTGACACCAACATAAATGTTTTAGGAGTCGTATATTGAAATAAAAAACGATTAGTATCTGATACAATTCCAACGAATAATTTTTCAGCTGCCGCTTTAGTCATTTTTAATCTTGTTTTTAAAGTTAATTCTAAGACCATTTGACAAGCACTACTAGCTGTTTCATCAATCCATTCAATATCACAAAATTCTTCAACAAATGGATGATGATCAATCTTAATTCGTCCTTTAAATCGCATCACATCAACCCCATCAACTCTTTTAGCATCAGGAGTATCTAAAATAATAACTAAAGCATTTTCATACATAGTCTCATTAAATTTATCCACTACTCCTAAAAACTTAAAAGTTGAGGCTGGAGCCCCAACCGCATATACTTCTTTATTAGGAAAAGTATTTAAAATAATATCTCTAAGAGCGATTGAAGATGCTAAAGAGTCAGGATCTGGTCCAATATGTCTAGCAATCACAATCTTTTTATACTTTTTTATCTGACGATATATTTTATTATACTTATTCATAATTCACACTTTCTACTTAACAAACTTCAATGTATCTCTAGCAATCATTAATTCTTCATCAGTTGGAACAATATAGCATGGGATTACTGAATCAAGTGTTGTAATAAGTTTTTCTTCACCTCGAACTTGATTTGCTTCCTCATCTAATTTAATTCCTAAGCAAGCTAATGAATCAATAATATCCTTTCTTGTTTTAAAAGAGTTTTCACCAATTCCTGCTGAGAAACAAATAGCATCTGCACCCCCCAATAAAACATAATATTTAGCAATATATTCAACAATCTTTTTAATATACATTTTTTGGGCTAAAATACATTTTTCATTTCCATCAGCAATACCATTTTCAATATCTCTTGAATCACTACTAATACTACTAATTCCCAAATAACCACTATTCTTATTTAAATCATTGATGATGTCATCCAATGATTTATTGGTTTTTTCCATAACATACGGGATAATCGTTGCATCGATATCACCAGAACGAGTCCCCATCATAATTCCAGCATTAGGAGTAAACCCCATAGATGTATCAATACATTGACCATCTTTAACAGCTGAAATACTACCACCATTTCCTAAATGGCAAGTAATTAATTTAAACTCTTTTTTATTTAAGATTTGACTCATGCGAATAGTTAAATACTTATGACTTGTTCCATGAAAACCATATTTGCGAACTCCATATTGTTCATACCAACTATATGGTACAGGATATAAATATGATTCTTCACTCATTGTTTGATGAAAAGCCGTATCAAAAACTGCCACTTGAATAGCATCAGGAACTAATTTTTTAAAAGCTTTAATCCCCATAATATTGGCCGGGTTGTGTAATGGCGCTAGTGAAATAAAATCTTCAATATCACTTAACACTTCATCAGTTATAACTACTGAATCTGCATATTTACTTGCTCCATGAACAACACGATGACCAATACCCACAATTTCATCTAAAGATTTAACAACATTATTATCAAATAACTCTTGAATTAAAACTGCTACTGCTTCATCATGATTTCCAAATTCTTTTTCCTTTTTAACCTTATTACCATTTAACTTTATCGTATAGAAACTACTGCCTATTCCGATTCGCTCAAATACTCCTGAAATGATTACTTTTTCAGCTGGCATTTCATACATTTGAAATTTCAACGATGAACTTCCAGCATTTACTGCTAATATTTGCATATTTCCTCCTATACTTTAAACTCTAAAATTTCACAATTTTTAGGTCGATATTTACTAAAATCACCATCACTAGGTAAACCATTAAGATAAAAATATAACGATTTAACAATCCCACTATGGGTAACTAAAACAACTTCTTTTTTATCTTTATATTCTTCTTTAATTGCTAAAAACATTTCCACACTTCGATTATATAAATCCCTAATATTTTCGGCCTCTTGATATTGAATATTTTTATTATAATTCCAATAATCTAAATAGACTTCACCATAACAATCATTACCTGTAAATTCACCGTGATCACGACCTATTAATCTTTCATCATAAGTTATTGGTATTTTACCGTTACTTATAATTTCTGAAGTCTCACGACAACGATTTAAAGGTGAACTAATAATAATGTCAATATCAATTTTTTTAAAATAATTTCGAAGATCAATTGCTTGATCAATACCACAATCATTTAACCCCGTATTAATTCGACCTTGAAAAAGTCGCTTGGCATTACTTTCGGTTTGGCCATGTCGCACTACATAAATATTCATAATGACCTTTAATTCTTATGTTTCATATGTGGGAATAAAATAACTTCACGAATGGTTTCACTATTAGTAATCATCATTACTAAACGGTCAATTCCCATCCCCATCCCTCCAGCAGGAGGCATTCCATATTCTAAAGCTTCAACGAAGTCTAAATCCATTTCATTAGCTTCATCATTACCCAATTCTTTTTCTTTGATTTGATTTTCAAATCTTTCATATTGATCAATTGGATCATTTAATTCTGTGAAAGCATTAGCATATTCACTACCAACAATAAATAATTCAAATCTTTCAGTAAATCTTGGGTCATTGATATTCTTTCTTGCTAAAGGACTAATTTCAACTGGATGACCATAAACAAACGTTGGTTCAATAATTTTATCTTCAACAAACTTTCCAAAGAAAGCTTCAACAATATGACCATAACCAAAATGATTTTCAACTTCAACACCATGTTCATCAGCTAACTTCTTAGCTTCTTCAAACGTCATTGGTTGAAAGAAATCAATTCCAGTTTCATTTTTTATCCCTTCAACCATGTGTAATCTCTTAAACTTTGGTTTCAAACTAATATTATGACCTTTCCAAACAATATCATAGGTACCTAAAACATCCATTGCTACATTACCAACAATGTTTTCGGTAATATCCATCATTCCTTCAAGATCAGTATAAGCTTTGTATAATTCAATCGTCGTAAATTCAGGATTATGGTTACGATCCATTCCTTCATTTCTAAAAATACGACCAATTTCATAAACAGCATCCATCCCACCAACTAATAATCTCTTTAATGGTAATTCCGTTGCTATTCTTAAATAGAATTCCATATCTAAAGCATTATGATGGGTGATAAATGGACGAGCATTAGCCCCTCCTAAAATCGAACCCAAAACAGGAGTTTCAACTTCAGTATAACCTAAACTATCTAAATAATGTTGAATTGAACGAATAATTTTAGGTCTCATAAAAGCAACTTTACGAGCTTCATCATTCACAATCAAATCAACATACCTGCGACGATATCTTTCTTCAATATCAGCTAACCCATGAAACTTATCAGGAAGTGGTTTTAATGCTTTAACTAAATGGATATATTTATGAGCATGAACACTCAACTCCCCCATATTAGTTCTAAAAACATTCCCTTCAATACAAACAATATCTCCTAAGTCAGCATCTTCATACAATTCATATTGTTCTTCGCCAACTTCATCTTGTTTAATATATATTTGAATTTGACCAAACTTATCTTGAATGTGCATAAATCCAGCTTTTCCCTTACCTCTTTTGGTCATAATACGACCAGCTATCTTAACTGGAATATTCTTTTCTTGCAATTCCTCTTTTGAATATTGATCATACTTTTCCTTAATATCCTTTGAATCACTTGTTAAATCAACACGATGTCCAAAAGGATCAATCCCCTTTTCAATTAACTTATTTACTTTCTCTCTTCTTACTAATTCTTGTTCACTAAACTCTCTCATTTTCTCACCTTCTATTATTTTTATTATTTTTTTAAAGACTATTAGCTACATTTCCGTTTAGTAATTTTTTTCATATTATCACCTTTTTTATATTTCAACTACTTGGGTTTTTGTCCATAAATCATGTAAACCCTTTTTGTCATGTCTATATAATATCATAAAAGCACTAGTAAATACTAGGGTAATTTGTACAAAACTCAAAATAGATGATAAAACAAAATAAGCATAACTCGGTATAAAATAGACAACTGCTAAACATGTAATCATATACCCTAATCCATTTATGAATATATTACGAAACAATAAGTCATTGGTCGTTAAAACCTTATCATCATTTCTAACAACCTTAATCTTTAATAACTTCTTACCATAAGTTTGCCCATTACGATAAACAGGTATGATGACAAAGTAGATTAAGATACAACTTATATTTAAGATACTAACTAATACTCGTTCTTTATCCATCTGGTGAAAAATACTTGCTGATCGATTAATATATTGCGTAGATGTTATTTCTTTATCAAATCGTTTTTCTCCAACTGCTAATAATTCTTTATTTAATTTATTATAATTATCCTGGTCAATAACCAAGGGGGTTAAAATGGTTAAAACAACTAAAACTAAAGTTATATCTAAAAAATAAGCCAAAAAACGTTTTTTAAAACTAGCTTTCATTTAATTCCTCCTTTTTAAAAGTATCTAATAATAAAACAAATTCATCAATACTTTTAACATTATTGATATCACTTTTTAATTTATTACTACCATGAATACCTTTTAAATACCACGCAGTATGTCTGCGCATTTCTAATAAAGCCCTCTTTTCATCTTTGGTTTCTTGTAAATAATATAGATGTTTTTTAATCATTTCTATTTT
>JAQUFI010000038.1 GCA_028684735.1 Bacilli bacterium
TAACATATCCTCCTACCCCAATCACTACATCAGGTTTAAATTAAGTGATTATTTTACGACACTTCTTACGACTTTTAAGCATACTACTTAAAACTTTAAAATTTTTAAATAAGTTGCGACAATTAAAACCATATATTTCAATCGATTTAAAAGGAATACCTAATTTAGGTACGATATCCTTTTCCATTCGATTATGAGTTCCAATATATAAAAATTGACTATTGGGTTCAATTTCTTTAATTTTATTAATAATAGCTAAAGCAGGATATATATGACCACCTGTACCTCCAGCACTTATAATAACCTTCACTTAATCACATCCCATTTTTATTATACTATAATTATATGACTTTTGTCATAAACTTATTTTACCATATTTCTTATTTAAAAAAAAGCACAAGTTTGTGCTTTAATTAGATTTAATTATATAACCTTAAATATATATATTAAGGCATTAAATTAGAAGGCCATCCTATACTAGTCCAATTTGAATTAAATCTTGTCTTAATATTAGTTTCATTATACTGAATAGTTACACTACTCCATGGGTAAGAAAGGGATGGTGAAAAGGCTCCATTGCCAATGGTAGTTACAGAAGCAGGTATCGTAATACTAGTTAAATGATTAGAAGCAAAAGCACGTTGACCAATAGTTATTAAATTGGTTAAACCACTTAAATTCAAAGTCGAAATATCATTATAATTAAAAGCATTTGTTCCAATATTAATAACATTATTAGGAATAGTTACGGAAGTTACACCCATCGATTCAAATGCAGAATTATTAATTAAAGTTGTCGTTGACTCAATATTATTAGACATAACTTTAGTACCTTGAATCAATGTTTTACCATCTTTTGTATAAATAGCATTATTAATAGATTTATAATTAGGATTAGATGCATTAATGGTAATTGTAACCAAATTACTATTAAAGGAAAAGGGTGCTTGACCGATATTATTTACACTATTACTAAGTTGAACACTAGTTAAATTATTTGAAGTAAAAGCACGATTTCCAATACTAATTAAATTAGTATTGCTACTCAAGTTTAAACTAGATATTGAATTAGCACCAAAAGCATTCTCTCCAATTGTAGTAACACTATTAGGGATAGTTACGGAAGTTACACCCATTTCTAGAAAGGCTAAATCATTAATTGAAGTAGTCGTTGGTTCAATATTATTAGACATAACTTTTGTTCCAACTATTAATTTAGTACCATCTTTTGTATAAATGCCATTATTTACGGATTTATATGAAGGATTATTAGTATTTATATTTATTGTTACTAGCATTTCATTATCATAAAAAGAACCTTTACCAACATAAGTTATATTTCTGCCCATTTGAACATTTGTTATCAGATTATGAGCAAAAGCGTAATCACCTACAGTTGTCAAATTAGTCAAAATCGTTAAATCTAGACTAGTGAGTTTATTACCAGTAAAAGCTTCATGATCAATTAATTTTAGATTAGGTAAACCAGTAAAATTTAAATTACTAATTTTGTTGCTGAAAAAGGCCCATCCTCCAATACTTTTTAAGCTAGATAAATTACTTAAATCTAGACTTGTAAGATTATTCGCATAAAAAGCAGCATCATAGATATCTGTTAGTTTAGACAAACCTGTTAAATTTAAACTAGAAATATAATTTCCCCAAAAAGAATAGCCTCCTATGGAAATCAAATTAGATGCACCAGTTAAATCTAAACTAATGATTTTATTGTTAATAAAAGCACGTTCAGCAATATTAGTTAAACTGATTGAAGAACTTAAATCTAAACTAGTAATATTATTATCCCTAAAAGCTTCCCTTCCTATTTTAGTCATAGTACTCGGAATAACTAGTGATGTTATTTTGTTTCCTGAAAAGGCCCCGTTATCAAGACCATCTCTTATTTCAATAAGTCCTATAGGCAGAACAACTGAAGTTATTTGTTTGCCTTTAAATGATCCTGCACCAATATATTTAACATCATAAACCATATCATTTTTCATAATCTTTTGAGGAACAATAACATCTTTAGAACAACTATTATCATAATTAGTTATTGTTTCTGTTGCTTCATCAAAAGTGAAACAAGAATATTCTGGTTTAAATGGTAATAAAACACTAGGATCTCCAACTACCCCACAACTATAATCTATATAACTATATTTATATTTGTTTTCAGAATTATTATATTCGACAATAATACATCCATCCATGGTACTGGAATCCCTTGGATCGACTATTGTTTCTTGTTCAATATATCCTTCTTTAAATAGATCTTGAATACTTATAAAAGTTGGAGTTGTTTCAGATAATTTATTATTATTGACAACACCCCATTTACGAGCACTATTGACAATTGATGTTAATTGCTGATGATAAGCCTTTTCTTTTGAGTTTTTGATTACTTTATTTATGGTTGGTGTTACTAGTAAAGCAAGTATTCCTAATAGAACAATAACTCCTATTAATTCAATTAATGTAAATCCTTTTTTCATAGTTACCTCCACATCTTATAATATTATCTTACCTTAAAAGTTAAGAAAAAACAACCATCACGGTTGTTTTAATCGATATATTGTTCACCTGAACCACGACGAAGCATCACAATCATCCAAATAATTAAATAAAGAAACATAACCATAAACATAACCCATCCTAAGATAGGGATAATAAGACATAGTAACCAAATATATGGTGATAGATAGATTTCTTTACCTGGAACTTCTAATTTAGCTGCTGTTAAACATAAAATTTGAAAGTAAAAAACAAGCACCATTAAATAGGGTACCATAATGGAAGCTGAAAAAATTAAGACAAAAGTTGTTTCCATTGTTTCAAGCATAATTAAAAATAGGATTAAAACAGAAACCAAAGCCCAATACCAATTCTTTCCTTTTGCATACCAAGCTTTTTTATCATAAACACCAAGTAAAGCTCCTAAAACTAGGATACTTGTCGTTTGTGATAAAAGTAATAAAATTAACCAAATCCACCAATTTTCTCTTTTTAAAATTTTCATATTTAATTTCCTTTCTTGTTTTTGATGTCATTTTTAAGTTGATATAAAATATTTAAAGCTTCTAAGGGAGTTATCTCTAAAGGATTAATCTGATTTAAGGCTTCCTCTAGATAATTATCTTCTTGAGGTATTAATTCATCTAGTGGTAATGATTGTTGAATCTTTAAATCCCTTTTAACTTCTTTGTTTTCATATATTTTTAAAATTTGATTAGCCCTTTTAATTAAAGAATCAGGTAAATTAGCAATCTTAGCCACATATATACCATAACTCTTATCAACACTACCATCTTTTATTTTGTGTAAGAAAGTAATGTTGCCATCTTCTTCATAAGCACTAACATGAATATTTTTTAAACTACTTAAATTATTTTCCAAATCGGTTAATTCATGATAATGAGTTGAAAAGAAAGTTTTGGCTTTAATATGTTCATGAAGATATTCAATAATGGCTTGAGCTAAAGCCATTCCATCAAAAGTAGCTGTTCCTCTACCAAGTTCATCAAATAAGATTAAACTATTAGAAGTAGCATGAGCAATAGCTTTATTAGCTTCTAGCATTTCGACCATAAAGGTAGATTCCCCACTTACTAAGTCATCACTTGCTCCAATACGGGTAAATATTTGATCAAAGATAGGCATTGTTGCTTCTTTCGCTGGAACAAAGCAACCAATTTGAGCCATAATAACAGTTAGGGCCATTTGTCTCATATAAGTTGACTTACCAGCCATATTAGGACCTGTAATCAATAAAATATTGGTCTTTTCATCCATCATAATATCATTGGGAACAAATTCATCAGTCATCACTTTTTCGATAACAGCATGACGATTATCAATAATCCTTACTTCTCTTTTTTCAGTTAGAGTTGGCCTAATATAATTATTGTTTTCGGTTATCGTCGCAAATGATTGTAAGACATCAATCTCACTAATAACTTTAGATATACTTTGTAGTTTAGGAATATATTCTTTTATTTTTTCCCTAATTTCAATAAATAATTCATATTCTAATTCAATAATCTTTTCTTCAGCATTTAAAATCAATGATTCTTTTTCTTTTAAGACAGGACTAATATATCGTTCACAATTACTTAAAGTTTGCTTTCTTTCATAACCATATTCTTCTTTAACCAACCCGATATTACCTTTTGAAATTTCAATAAAGTAACCAAAGACTTTATTATATCCAACTTTTAAATTTTTAATACCAGTTTTTTCTCGTTCTTCTAATTCAAAACGAGCTACAAAGTCTTTTCCACCCTTGCGCATAGCTTTTAATTCATCGACTTCATGATGATATCCTTCTTTGATGAGATAACCTTCTTTAAGACCAATTGGTGGATTTTCGTAAACACTATGGTCTAGTAATTGATATAATTCATCGATTGTATCAAGTTGATGATAAAAATTAATTTGCTCTAAAATATTTTTAATATCAGGTAATACTTTGAGTGATTTTTTCAATTGTAAGAGATCTCTTGCATTAGCATTCCCGAAGGCAATTCGACCACTTAATCTTTCTAAATCATATACTTCAAATAAATAATTTTGTAGTTCATCTTTTATAATAAATTCTTTTAATAAAGTTTCAACCACATCATAACGCCTGTTTATCTCATTTATATCGATAAGGGGATTTTCAATGAAGTTTTTAAGCATCCTGGAACCCATTGCTGTTTTGGTTTTATCCAGTAACCAAAGAAGTGAATAATTACGATCATGATTTCTAATCGTTTCTGTTAATTCAAGATTTCGTTTCGTATGAATATCCATTTTTAAGTAATCTTTATTTTCTTTAATAATGGCTTTTTGTAAATGACTTAAATTACGTTTTTGGGTATTCGTAATATAAGTTAATAAATGTTTAATACTTTCAATATATCGAATATCACCAATATCTTCATAAATATATTCATAGCCTTTATCTTTTTTAATATCATCAGTAATGGTTACCATAATTTTAAATTGATTTTTTAAAAGTGAATAAACATTGGGGTCAACTTTACTGTTCATAATAATTTCTTTAATCCCAATACTAACAATCTCATTAACTAATAATGAAATATTATGTTCCACTAAACTAGTATACATAATACCAGTTGAAATATCAGTATAAGTAAGTCCATAAGCATGATTAAATTCATAGACACTACCAATATAATTGAAGTCATTTTCAATTAATGATTCTTGATTAATAACTGTTCCAATACTAACGATTTGTGTAAGATCACGTTTAACAATTCCTTTAACATTTTTAGGATCTTCTAATTGTTCACAAATACCAACCTTATATCCTTTATTAACTAATTTTTCAATATAAATAGTTGCTGAGTGATGAGGAACACCACACATTGGAATTCTGTCTTCTAAACCAGCACTCTTGCCAGTTAAAGTTAATTCTAATTCACGAGATGCAGTTATCGCATCTTCAAAAAACATTTCATAAAAATCACCTAAGCGAAAAAAGATGATAATATCTGGATTAGCATCTTTAATTTCTAAATATTGTTTCATCATGGGTGTTACTTTATTAATGTCAACTTCACTTCTTTTCACTTAATCACCTATGTCTATTTTATCAAAAAATCAAGGATAAGTCTATGACTCCTTTTTCTCTTTTAAAGAAAAAGTTCTAACTACTTTACTCGATATTGAATTAACATTTCTTTATCTTCTTTAGATACTCGATAACTATCACGACATTTGCTTATTCCTTTATTAATCGTAAATTTGTTTAATTTATGATGCTTTAAAAAAGTTATTGTTTCTTCTCTTCTTTTTATAAAACATTCACAAAATAACCAAGCATTCATCATGTTAACATAATAGTGCGTTTCTTCATAAAAACTATTCATGATAGAAAAAATATGGTCGATATATTCATCATAACTTATCAACTTAAACAGGATATTTAAACCTATTCTTTTAACAAAAGGTTTATCATCTTTTACATATCTTAAAGCTAAAGCATAAAATTCCTTTTCTCTATTTTTAACATCAAAAGATAATAAATCACAGGAAGCCCAGTTATCGATTGTTAAGATATATCGATTTAAGTATTTTTCCATTGTTTTAAAATTTTCTATTTGAGCTATTAAATAACCATTAATAGCTGAATTCTCATAATAATCATTTAATTCTAAATCTAAGAACGAAAAATAATTTCCTTTGCGTATGTCTTTGGTAATATCTTTTATTGTTTGGGTTTTAAGAGCTAGGACTAGCATCTCTGTATTTAAAATTCCTTTAGACCATTCTATTTTCTCTATATTTTTAAAAGTTTCTAAATATTTAGTAAACTCTACTCCATCTTTTTTAGTCCATTTATCTTTTATTAATTCCATTATATCACCAACATAATTATATCAAAAAAACTTGATCTTTTATACATCAAGTTTTAACTTTTATTTTAGTTGTTTTAAGTATTCAATCGCCTCATCAAAGGTAGAAACACCAATAATTTCAATATCATAATTATTTTCTTTTTTTAGTTCCATGGCCTCTTCATAATTACTACCATTAGGAGTTATAAAAATTTCAGCCCCTTCTTTAACTGCACCCAATATTTTATATTTTATACCACCAATTGAACCAACTGAACCATTTCTATCAATCGTACCTGTACCAACAATTCTTTTACCATGAGTTAAATCTTCTTTAATTAAGCGGTCATATATTGAAATAGCAGTCATTAATCCTCCGGAAGGACCAGACTCTGATTTTTTAAATTCTAAAGAGATTTCTGGTGTTGTCTCTAAAGTAACATCAATAACTAAAATAATACCAATTAGAATTCGGTCATCTTCATAATATAAAGTAGCTTTTTTAGTAGTAATTTCATCATTGTTTTGAACTTTAATATCAATGATATCTCCTTCTTCATAACGATTAACAAGCTTAGATAAAGTCTCAAAATCATCTATTTTTTTACCTTCAATTTCCAAGATAATATCACCAACAATGATATCTGTTTTAGCTTTAGAATCAATATAAGAAACAATTAAGTCTTGATCAACAATATCAACCTTTTTACCAAGTTTTTGGTAAGCCACCATAATCGCATTATTATTAGCTTCCCTTAATAATAAATGATCGCGATATTCCATTTCCCATAGTGTTTGATTATCAAAAGTGACATCACTTATTTTAAAAACATCCCAATTTTTATTAAATAAGGAAATAAATAAAGTAGGAATAGTAGCTCTTCTTTCGGAAACATAAGCTAAATTAAAAGAACCTTGGGATTCGTATCCTTCCTTTATATCAACACGTTCAGAGATATTAATTATGCCACCAGGAGTATTGATTAAATAAGGAAATTGATAAGAAAAAACAATGGCCGCAATAATACAAATAATGAGTGATTTATAATATTCTTTTATATATTTTTTAATGTTATCATATAATTTCATATAGTATCCTCCAATTAAAGATATGGTGATTATTTGAAAAAAATTATTAGTAGTATTATCATTATGTTTGTTTTAATCTTCATTAATATTCAAATATTAATTGATTCTAAAGAAGTTTTAGCTAATGTTTTATTTTCCCTTGAAACATGGAAAACAAGTTTAGTTCCTTCTTTATTTCCAATGCTGATTATTGCCGATGTTTTAATTGCTTATGGGTTTGTTGAATTAGTTGGAGAATTATTTAAACCATTGATGAACTATCTTTTTAAAGCAAGTGGAACTTCAGCTTTTATCTTTATTATGAGTATGATATCTGGTTTTCCTAGTAGTGCCAAATACATTAAAGAATTATATCAAAATAACTTAATAGATAAACACGAAGCTTCTAAAGCTTTGACGTTTTGTCATTTTTCTAATCCCCTTTTTTTATTAGGAACCGTGTCTCTTTTATTAGGTAGTAACCAAATCGGATTGCTTATTTTATTATGTCACTATTTAGGAAATTTCATCGTTGGTTTTATTTTTAGAAACTATTATCCAACTACTGAGAAAAGCAAAACAATTGATTTTAAAAAAGCTATTTTGAATATGCATAACAAAAGAATTAGTAATAAGCAAAACTTTATTCAAATAATTACTAATTCTTTAGTAAATGGGATTGATACATTATTACTTATTTTAGGTATTATTATAACTTTTTCGATTATAACAACTATTTTAAATATTAATAACTATTATAGTGGAATCTTAGAAATCACCCAAGGCATTAAATATCTTAGTTTATCTAATTTTTCACTTGAATTAAAAGCCATAATTGCCACCTTGATGATTTCTTTTGGAGGTTTTTCCATTCATATGCAAGTAACTAGTATTTTAAGTGATATCAAAGTTAAATATGAACCGTTTTTTATTGCTAGAATATTACATGCGATTATCTCAAGCTTTTTAGTCTTAATTGTTTGTAATACTTTTTAAAGTAATTTTTATAAAACCATCACCAAGGCGACCAAATTCAGTTGTTCCATCATAGGTATTACAGTTAGTAACCATGCCACAATAACCTGATCCACCACCGCCAGCACCGTAACGAACACCACCACCACCACCATAGTAGCCGCCGCCTCCACCGCCTCCACCATAGGTGTTAGAATAAGTACCACCATTACCACCAGTTCCAAAGATACCAGCAGTTGGTAACACCGTTAAATTAGTATTGTAAGTAGCTGCTTTCCCCGCAGTTAGATTAGTTCCACCCGAACCATTATAAGAACTGGTTGCATATGTGCTTGTCAAGCCACTAATACCCCCACCAGCACCACCAATTGATGGTTTATCAGGATTATCTTCACTACCTGCTCCACCACCACCACCAGCAACTAAAAGTCGTTGAATAATATTATTGCCACCAAGTCTAATATCTGAAGCACCACCACCAGAAGCTCCTGAAGAATTGGTTCCAATACCACCAATTCCGCCTCCATTATATCCACCTGGAGTTGCTGAACCATTGATAAAACGACCTTCTCCTCCAACAAAGACATGAATATTAGTATTCTTATTCAATTGAACTTCAGCAACGGTATAACCACCACGTCCACCTAGATTAGTAGAAGAAGTACGACCTCCTTGGGCACCCCATAGTTCAATTGTATAAATTCCATCAACTAAAGTCGTTAATATTTCTTCTTTACCTGTTGCTACAAATTCAGTCGTTGGTGAAACAACAGTTACTTCACGCAAT
The DNA here is from genome assembly GCA_028684735.1 of Bacilli bacterium. Lineage (GTDB taxonomy): Bacteria > Bacillota_I > Bacilli_A > RF39 > UBA660 > UBA5364. Next base: position 9,175 of record JAQUFI010000038.1, read on the forward strand.
ACTTGATCCATGATTTCACCATTACTATCTTTAATTGTATAATTTATTTCATAAGTTTTACCTGGTTCATCACCAACAACACCTTCTATGATAACCTTAGAATCATTTTGAATTACTTCTCCATCATCATAAAGGACAAAGAAACCTAATTCATCATACGGCATCCCACTAAAAGCAAGCATCTCAGAAGAACCAATTAAATGAATTTGACGATTAACATCTAAAAGATCTTCAAAAGCTATATCCGTAATTGAGGTTGTACGATCATCATATTGATAAATAACATTAATTCCAAAATTCTCACCCGATAATAATGGGTGATAAATTGGGATATTAATCCTTATTACTGAATTATTTGTGTTGGCTGGCATACTTAAAGTCGTGTTCGTCGATACTTTAATATTACCAAACTGACTACCCGCAACTAAATTTGTTTTATAATCACCATAACTAAAAGTATTATTTTGACGATCAGTTTCTAAACGATTGACAGTACCATCAGCAAAAACAAATTCAATACAAGTCTCACCACAACCACTAGCCACAACAATTCTTTTTTCAAACAAATCCGAATTAACCTTTTCACTAATTAAAGTCTGTTTCGTTAATAAATTAGCTTTAACCCCTGCCGAAACATATAACTCTTTTAAGACAATAATGATTTGAAAAAGTAACAAAACAATTACCGAGATTAAGGTAAAAGAAACAATAAGTTCAACAACCGTAAATCCTTTATCTTTTTTCATGTGTACCTCCTAGTCAACTATTTTTAAACTTCCAAAAGTTTCATCATTATATTCAACAATTATGCGATAATCAGTATCACCAGCTGAAAATTTTATATGTTTAATATACTCATTCAAATGTTCCGAAAAATTATAATCGCTATTTAATAAATCTTTTAAATTAGCTTTCGTAAATAAGACTGTTTTAACATTTAACTCTTCAAATAACATTTGACAAAATCTTGATAATCCTGAACCCACTAATTCATATTCGCAATTAGTAACATCAATATATTTTTTATCGTTTAATGGATCGTTATAATAAGCAACTAAATTATCGTAACCTTCTACTAATAAAAACTTACTGATATTAGCTGCCCCATATATCCCATCAACCGTATTGTATTTAAAACTACGATCAAAACTAATCGAAATATTTTGAAATTGAATAAATAAATAGATTAAACTAGAAATTATGAGAATAGAAACAACAAGGGTTTCTACTAATAAAAAACCATGATTATTCAATTTTTTCATAAAATCGCTCCTTTATGATTGAAAATATTCTAAATCTATTATATAATATATTAAGAATAAATACTAGTGGTAATTTAGAATAAAGGGGATTGATAAATATGATGAAGAAGTTTGACTTTGAGAAAATGCCAATTGTTGAGGTAGTTAATGATATCATGCTGGATGCTGCAAAAAGAGGTGCCAGTGATATTCACTTCGACCCTCATGTCAATGATATGAAAGTAAGAATTCGAATTGATGGTATGTTAAAAAATTATTCAGAAATACCAAATACTGTTAAAAAGAATTTAATTACACGTATAAAAATTATTTCTGGGATGAATATCACCGAAACAAGATTACCACAAGATGGTGCTATCAAGGCGACTTTAAAAGATGTCAATTTAGATATGCGTGTTTCTGTTATTCCCACTAGTAATGGAGAAAAAGTTGTTATTCGTATCTTAGACTATTCAATGAGTTTAAGTGGATTAGAAAACTTAGGTTTTTCTGAAAGTAATTATTTAAAAGTATTAAAAATGATTAGTGTCCCTAATGGAATTATTTTAGTTACAGGGGCAACTGGTACTGGGAAATCAACAACTGTTTATTCACTAGTACAAAGATTAAATCGAGAAGATACAAATATTATTACTGTTGAAGACCCAATTGAAATGGATATTGAAGGTGTCAATCAAATTCAAACCAATAGTGAGATTGGATTAAACTTCTCAACTGCTTTAAGATCAATCTTACGTCAAGACCCTAATGTCATTATGATTGGGGAAATTCGTGATACTGAAACTGCTAAAATTGCTGTTCGTGCATCAATCACCGGACATATTGTTCTTTCAACAATCCACACCAATAACTCACTAAATACCATTGAACGTTTACTTGATATGGAAGTTGAACGTTACTTACTAGCTAGTGCCTTAACTGGTATTATTTCACAAAAATTAGCTCGTCGTTTATGTCCTAATTGCCGAGTTCTTAGAAAAACAAACGATTATGAAAAAGATTTATTTAAAGCTGTGTTAGATCGTGAAGTTAATGAAATTTATTCATCAGAAGGTTGTGAAACATGTGGTAATGGCTACCACGGACGTATTGCTGTACATGAAGTATTATTAATTAATCAAGATATTAGAGATGCTATCAGTAATGGAATAGCTAAAGATAACTTAAGAGATTTAGTATATAAATCAGATGTTATTACCCTCCTTCAAGATGGACTGGAAAAAGTTATTAATGGTTCAACTACATTTGAAGAAGTATTAAAACTAATTGAATTAGAAGATGATGATCGTTTAGGTGAAAAATTTGATTTAAAGGCAGCTTTAGAGGCAACTGGGATTGCAAAAGAATCTACACCTATTAGTGAATATATAGAAAATCAAACCACTCCAACCCCGCAACCTATGCCAAACGTTAGTCCTACTCCAACCCCAACCCCGCAACCTATGCCAAGTGTTGGACAAACAAGTCCTCAACCAGTAGTTGGACAAGGTCAACCTGCTCCAATTAGTTATCAGGCTACAACACAACCAGTACAACCTACTCAAACAGTAGCAGCTAGTAACATTGAAACACTTGAAATGTAATAAACAAAAAGCATATTTCGATTGAAATATGCTTTTTTTTATATACTTATTAAATTTATAATAAAATCAAATTTTAGTTGTAGTAAGGCAATAATTAAGGCTCCTGCACTTAAAAAGGGCCCAAATGGAACAATATTACTTTTATCTTTATATAGAATAAATAGTGAGATTGGTAAACCAATAATCGAACCTAAGAAGATTGCTACGATTGACATCTGCCAACTCATTATTAAACCAAAGAAGAATAAAAGTTTAATATCTCCTCCACCCATTGATTCTTTTTTAAACATCCAGTCACCTAGTTGTTTTATTAAAAACATAATTATAAAGGCAATAACACCATTTATAATCGCATTACCCAAAACCGTTGATCCTTTAATTAACCATATCTCTAAAAAAAGAAAGATGCCTCCAACCACTAATACTTCATCAGAAATAATCATATATTTAAAATCACTGACAAAGATAATTAAGAGAATTGAAATAAAAGTTAAGACAATAAGTAAATCCCAAGTTAGACCATATGATAAATAAGCTAAAGCAAATAAACTACCACAAGCAAGTTCATATAGTGGATAAACAATTGATATCTTCTCCTTACAATTTTTACATTTCCCACCTTGGAGGAGATATGACCAAATAGGAATTAATTCTAAAGGTGTTAGACGATGTTCACAATTAGGGCAATGTGATGGTGGTTTTACAATCGATTTGCCCCTAGGTAGACGATCACCTACAACTTGATAAAACGACCCTAATATCGTACCTAAAATAAAGAAATTTATGATGAAATAAACCATGGTCCCCCCCCTAACTATCGTTGAACTGCAGAATACATATTAAACATTGGAATAACAATTGATAAAACAATTACACCCACAATACCTGTTAATAAAACAATCAACGCTGGTTCCACAAAGGTTTTAATTCTAGCTACAGCATTCTTATGTAATTCTTGATAATAACTA
>JAQUFI010000102.1 GCA_028684735.1 Bacilli bacterium
CAGAGTTATTGACCTATATTGATGCTTATGGATTTGCTGCTCATGATATACATTTATATTTAGATGTCAATCCAACTGACCGTGAAATGATTAATTTCTTTAATCAATTTAAAGATGAACGAAATAAGGTCGTTAATCAATATGAACAAAAATTTGGTCCATTAAATTTAAACAGCGATGCTTTAAATAGAACCCCTTGGGCTTGGATTAATGACCCATGGCCATGGGATAATAGATAGGAGGTATATTATATGTGGAAATACGAAAAAAAATTACAATATCCCATTAATGTGAGAAGAAAAGATTTAAAGATGGCTAAAAGTATCTTAGCTCAATATGGCGGACCCGATGGTGAATTGGCAGCATCATTGCGTTATTTAAATCAAAGGTATACGATGCCTGATGAACGAGGCAAAGCCTTATTAACTGATATTGGAACAGAAGAACTAGCTCATATGGAAATGGTTTCTACTCTTGTCGTTCAATTAATGCAAGGAGCAACAACTGAAGAGTTAAAAGCTGCTGGCTTAGAAGGAATGTTTACTCAACACGATAAAATCTTCCCAACTGATGCAAATGGTGTTCCTTTCACAACATCTTATATTGATACAACTGGCGACTATATTGCCGATTTAGAAAGCGATATGGCTGCTGAACAAAGAGCTAGAGCTGTTTATGAACATTTAATGGATTTGACTAATGACCCTGATGTCTTAGCCCCTTTAGCATTCTTAAGACAAAGGGAAGTAATTCATTATCAACGATTTAAAGAACTAAGAAATTATTATTTAAATAATAAAATATAAATACTTGGATACAAGTATTTTTTTTTATAAAAAAAACTCTTTCGAGTTTTAATTATCTATCTTCTCTGTTAAAAGGTCTTCTAGAGTTTCTTTCTGATTTACGTTTATCACGGCATTCTTTACATCTAGTTGGTTCATTTTCAAAACCTTTTTCTTCATAGAATTCTTGTTCGCCAACTGTGAATACGAATTCTTCGCCACAATCTTTACAAACGATAGTCTTATCTTTCTTTTCCATTTTAATCCTCCTTTTTTTAGAATTTGATTTAATACTTATTAGGACTCCTAAAAAAAGGGAATGACTGAATAATTTTTAAACCACTCATAATATATCACATTACAATCTTTTTAGCAAGCATTTTTTAATAAAACAACCAAATTACTATGATTAATTATCATATAGCCAATAAGTAACCTAAATCTCTTAAAATATTTTATTCAATAGGTTTTATTTTATACATCATTAGTATCTACGTTTTATGAAATTATATTCATTTTATTGTAATATTCTAATACTTCTTTTGAATAATTAGTAATTTTGCCACTTGGTAGAATCAACATTCGATCTATTCCAATTGTTTCAACAAAAGACATATTATGACTAACCATAATAATTGTACCTTCATAATTTTTAAAATGTTCTCCGATTATTTTTTGGGTATCAGGATCTAAATGATTGGTTGCTTCATCAAGTAATAATAAATTAGCTTTCTGAAGCATGATTTTACACAATGATAATCTAGCTCTTTCACCTGGAGATAATATTTTTACTTTTTTAAATGCATCATCCCCATAAAAGAGAAAACTACCTAAGATGGTTCTTAATTCTTTTTCGCTATATTTTTCACTGTTGACATTTTCTAACACCGTTTTATCTTGTTCTAATAATTCTTGCTCTTGAGCATAGTAAGCTAAATCGGTTTTATCACCAAACCAAATATTACCTTCTTTTGGTTTTAATTCACCAATTATTAATTTAAGTAAGGTTGTTTTTCCAACACCATTTTCACCAACTATTAAAAATTTTTCCTTACTATTAACAATAAATGATAAATCATTAATAATTGTTTTAGAATCATCATAATTAAATTTAATATTATTAATTTTTAAAGGTATCTTAGAACCTTCACGAAGAGGTTTTATATTTAATTTAACACCTTTTAATCCTTTATCACTTACTATTTTAGATTCTAATTTTTTAGATAGTAATTTTTCCCTACTTTGAGCCATTCTTTTTCTTTTACCTGATGAATTAGAATAAAGTAAAACAATATCTCGTAATTTCTTAATCTCATCTTCTTGCTTTTTTATTAAACGTTCTTTAAATTCTTTATGGCGTTCATGTTTTTGGACAAAGTCATTGTAATTACCATTATATACGGTTATATTTTTATTAGCTTTATCAATAAACATTATTTTATTAGTAATCGCATTTAAAAATTCAATATCGTGACTAATGATTAGAATTGTACCTTTATATCCTTTTAAATAATTAGTTATATAATCTCTAGTTGTTTGATCTAAGTGATTAGTAGGTTCATCTAATAATAGTATTTCTGGATTGGAATATAGAAGGTGAGCAAAGGCAATCTTTGATTTTTGACCACCTGATAGATTATTTAATTTTATATCTAATAAACTACTATCAATATCCATATTGGAGATTAACTCTAATAAGATGTTTTCTGCATTATAATAATCATAATACTCTAAACTATTTTGAACTTTTGCAATCTTCTTTAAAATTTTACTTTGATTACTATTATTAAGAGCCGCTTGCTCGTATAAAGACTCTAGTTCTTTCTCTAATTGTTTAATCGGACGAGCACTTAATAAATAATCAAAGACGATTATCTCTTTATCTTTCATGATAACTTCTTGTGGTAAATAACCAATTCTTTTATTACTTGAAATACTAATCTTGCCGCTATCTAATTCAATTTCTTTTAGAATCACTTTAAAAAGAGTTGTCTTTCCAGCGCCATTGACACCAACTATTCCAACTTTATCATCATCATTAATTTGAAAATTAGCATTCTCATAGATTCTTTCTAAATTGAATGATAAATTAAGATTCGTACCTTTCATATTATCACCACGCTTTATATTTTATCACAAAAAAAGGAATAATTAACTATTCCTTTTCATTATTTCTCCTACTATCAAACTTTTTTCGGTCATTAGTATTTAAAATTTTCTTTCTAAGACGAATACTCTTAGGAGTTACTTCAACTAACTCATCA
>JAQUFI010000103.1 GCA_028684735.1 Bacilli bacterium
TTCACCCATTGTCTCAATCAATAAAGTGATAACGAATTTTTCACTAGCTATTAGTTTATTTTGATTAATATTAGAATTCAAATGTAATATATAGTCATCTTCAATTTTTTCTAATCTAAATATTCCCTTATCGACCATCGCTAAAACAGATACTGTCAAAACTTCAGGACTTATTTTTTTATACATTAACAAACTGAGTTCGACTGCTATTCTCTTACTAGGAATACTCGTATAACGGTTATTCTTATATTGTGATTTATACTCACCACTATGGACTTGCGATAAATACATTATAAAGATGAGGAATACTACATACCAAAAGATTAGTATGGCGTAATATAATGTTTGATATTGTTCCATATTTTCACCCCTATATTTCTATAATATATTTTATCACACTTTTTGATATTTTAAAAGACCAAAGGGCAAAAAAAAGAGATGAATAATCATCTCTATACTAGCATACTTAACAACAAAGCAATAATAATAACAACAGCTAAAATTTGTAACAAATATTTCCAAATATACTTAAGCCATTCTTTATATGAAATATCACTTAAACTTAAACCTGCGATTAATATCATACTAGTTGGAATAAATAACATCATTAAACCATAAACAGCTTGAAAAACAATACTCAACACTGAATAGAAACCTACATCAGTCCATACTGCTTGAACAGGTTTAACAGCATTACTCATCATGTAATAAAAATCGTTATAGAAGAAACTACCAATCGCTGATCCAATACCAGCAACAAAGACATTAACTTCTTCTGATAATCCTAAGATATAATTCATCATTGTTGTAAAGATTGTTCCTGATTGAGCATTAAACATTATAGCAAAGATAATGTTAGCTAAGACTACATAGAAAGCAGCTTTAATTACTTTCTTAGCACCTTCTCCAAATGCTGAAACAATTTCATCAAACTTAATACTATATACCCATCCTAATAGTAGGGCTGCTACCACTAGAACACTAACCATTTCATAAGTACCCCAATATCCAAAAGGAACAGTTGTATATCCTAAGATATTAGTTATAATTGGTATATCTTTGATGGTTACTGCAGAAATGTTATTATATAATTCTGTAAAATATGAAACATTAAACATTAGATACCAATTATATGCACCAATTAACAATATAATAAAAGTTAATCCACATACTATAACAAGTGGCATTACACTCTTTTTGTTAGTTGCCTTACCATCATATAAAGGTTTTTCAACTTTTACATTTTCTGTTTTAGTTTCGGTTTTTTTAGTATTTTCTTTTTTAGCTTTGGCTAAAACAAATACAATTAATAAGAATGTTGCAATTACTAATATAGCAAATTTAGCAATAATATCAGTATGAATTCCTAAATTATAAAAATAATTACTATATCCACTATTAATGCCATATGTTGTTCCAACTAAACCAACAAGAATAGCTCCAACTGTAGATGCTAAAGCAGTTAGTTTACCATATCCTAACGATATAATTACTGTCATTAAGAAAGGAACTAAAATAAATAACGGCCAAACTAAACCAGATAAAGATGATAATAACGATAATAATGATATTATAATTATTAAAAATTGTTTTTCCTTACCCTTAACCTTTTTCACTAAGTAATCAACAACATTGACATAAACACCTGTTTTATTAACCACTCCATAAAATCCACCTATTACTAATAATAAAACACCATATTGGATAAATGTTGTAATAGTAAGTATAGGGAAATATACCACATCTAATAACCCTATTGGATTAATCTTACCTTTCACAAATGATCCTGAATCAAATGATCCAACTGGAATAATCCAACTTAAAACAATAAAAATTAAGAAAATTATTCCTATAGCTTTAAATAAATTATGCTTTTTCATTTTCTACCTCCATTATGATTATATCACTTACAACATAAAATATAAATAGGTATTTTTACTTTTCCTGCAAAAAAATGATATAATCATAAAAGTTGAGGTGATTTATGAATCCTTTTAAATACAGTTATAATAATAAAAGATACCATACCTTAGATTATCATTATAAATTAATGTTCAACAGCAAAGTAGCCAAAATCAGTTTAAATGCAGGTTTTACTTGCCCTAATATTGATGGAACGGTTGGAACTAAAGGATGCATTTATTGTTCTAAAAACGGTAGTGGTGAACATGGCGGAAATATTAAAGAAGATTTACTAACACAATTTGAAAATGGTAAGACCATAATGAAAAAATGGAAGGCTAAATATATCGGATATTTTCAAGCACATACTAATACTTATGCACCACTAGAAATTTTAAAAGAAAAGTATGAGTTAATTTTAAAACAAAAAGATGTCATCGGTCTTACTATTGCGACTAGACCTGATGCAATTAGTGATGAATGTTTAGAGTATTTAAGTGAATTAAATAAAAGAACCTTCCTTACTATTGAATTAGGTTTACAAACAATCCATGAAAAAACTTCTAAGTTAATCAACAGATGTCATACTCTAGAACAATTTGAGTCAATGGTTAATGAATTAAGATCAAGAAATATAAATGTTGTTGTCCACATCATTAATGGCTTACCTTATGAAACAAAAGCAATGATGTTGGATACTATTACTTATTTAAATAAATTGGATATTCAAGGTATAAAAATACATATGCTTTTTGTATTAAAGAACACATTGTTAGAAAAAATATATCTAAAAGATAAATTTCATATTTTAACAAAGGAAGAATATATCGATATCATTTGTGAACAATTAGAATTATTGCGAGAAGAAATCGTAATCCATAGAATAACTGGTGACCCTATGATCGAAGACTTAATTGTCCCTAATTGGTTAATCAAAAAAACAATCCTTTTAAATGATATTGATAAAGAATTACTAAAAAGAAATACTTACCAAGGTAAAAAGACATAAATGTCTTTTTTTATTCTTCAATTAATTTTGATAAACTAACTATCTTTAAATCTTTGGAATTAATATACTTTATAATCAATTCTAACTCTTTTTCAACAGTATTACTTACTTTAAAAGCAATTATA
>JAQUFI010000039.1 GCA_028684735.1 Bacilli bacterium
GTAGCTCGTTTGGTTCAAAATATCTTTAATGATCCTAATTTGTTGCCATATCGAGCTAATATCTTTATTTTTGATGCTTATAGTGAGTATCATAATGCTTTTAAAGATATTCATTTAATTAATCCAAACTATAATTTTAAATATTATTCAACAGGGGAAGAAACTCCCTCTGATAAAAAACTTCGTATCCCTTTATGGTTATTAGAAATAGATGATGTTGCTTTATTATTAAATGCTAATGATCATGCTCAATTACCAATCATTGAAAAGATGTTAAAATTAGCTAATATCTTTGCTGGTCAATCTGAAGATGCTTTACGTTATAAAAACCATTTAATTGCCAGTGCTATTATGAACATCTTATTTACTAATCAAACTTCACCAGCTAAACGTAATGATGTTTTCTCAATTTTAGCTACTTGTTCAACTCCTCAATTTAATTTAGAAGCACCTGTTCGAGGAATTGGTTATACACGATCATTTAGAGATTGCTTTATCATCGATACTGCAGGTCAATTTCCAGAAAGTAACCTAATGACAGAATATGTCTCATCTTTTATAGATGATAAATTAAATGAGTATGAACCTGATGGATTAAATTATTATACACTAGAAGATTTAGAAAGAGCTCTTAGCTTTACTTTGATTTCAGAAGGGTTACTGAGAAATGAAAAAGCCTTTAATTCAGCAATTACTTTAAAAGTTCGATTACACTCATTAACGATTAGTAAAGAAGCAGAATTCTTTAATTATCCAACTTTTATAACAGCTCAAAATTATATTGCTTCGTTAGTTACTCTAGGTAATAAAAAAGCTCAAATAGTGAACTTCAATCTAGCTGATATCGATGATTCTTTAGCTAAAGTTATTACAAAAATATATGCTAAGATGTTATTTAAATTCACTAAGGATTTAGGTTCAAGAGCTTCAATTCCTTTTCATATCTTTTTAGAGGAATCGCATCGTTATGTTCAAAATGATGGAGACCGATTCTTAATTGGTTATAATATCTTTGAAAGAATTGCGAAAGAAGGAAGAAAGTATGGCCTTATGCTTAATCTTATTTCTCAAAGACCGGTTGAACTATCAGATACAGTTATTTCACAAGTAAGTAATTTCTTAATTTTTAGAATGAACCATCCTCGTGATATTGAATATATCCGTAAGATGTTACCAAATATAAGTTCAGAAATTGTCGAAAAGCAAAAGAGTCTACAACCAGGTACTTGTGTTGGTTTTGGTAAAGCCTTTAAAGTACCAATGATTGTTAAAATGGAAATGCCAGATCCTGAACCATATAGTGCTAACTGTGACGTGGTAAAATCTTGGGCAGTTAATCAATAGTTTGATGTTCTGATAAAGCAAAAACCGTTAAACAATTTATAACGATATAATAAACAAATATATTAATTGTATAAAAACTAAAATAAAGTTTATTTTAGTTTTTATATCAAATTTTACTAAATAATTAATTCGCGACAGAATTTAATTAAAAAATTATAATTAAACTCGTAAAAAGGTGATTTAGTGAAAAAAATGTATATATATGCATACACAAAACTTAATTTAGGTGATGATTTATTTATAAAGATTTTATGTGAAAGATACCCTAAAGCAAAATTTTTTGTAGCGTGTAATTATAAATTTAGTAAGGCCATTCGCTAAAATAAAAATTTAGTTTTGATACCCTGTGTACCTAAAATAGATTGGCTACTTAAAAAGTTGCACATCAATACACGTATTAACGATATTATTGAGAAAGCCATTTCTTATAATTGCGATGGTATCATTCATATTGGTGGTTCAATCTTTATGCAATCAGATGATTGGCGATATAAATTATTAGCATATAGAAAAAAAATGATCAAAGGGAAACCATTTTATATCATCGGAAGTAATTTTGGTCCTTATAAGGAAAAAGAGTATTTTGATTACTATAAGTGCCTTTTTGATAAAGCTGATGATATATGTTTTAGAGAGAAATTATCGTACAATCTTTTTTCTGATTTAAAAAATGTTATTATGAGTCGGATATTGCTTTTTCAATATCTGCAACAAATAAAACAACTAAAAAAAGACAAATTATTATTTCAATAATCGATTTATCAAGGAGAGAAAAGCTTAAGGAGTTTCAACAATTATATATAGATAAAATTCTAGAATTATCTCGATATTTTTACAAAAATGGTTATAGAGTCTATTTAATGGGCTTTTGTAAAAAAGAGAGAGATGAAAAGATGATTAATCATATAATTTCTTTGTTAAGTGATTATGAAAAAAAACATATAAATTCATATATTTATGATGGTGATTTAGAAAGTGCTTTACATTTAATACAAGAATCTAAATATATTTTAGCTACACGTTTTCATGCTATGATTTTAGGATGGGTTTATGGTTTGGGTGTTTATCCTATAGTGTATAGTAATAAAAGTTTAAATGTCATGAATGATGTTGGATATAAAGGTGAGTATACACTTATAAGTAATATCGGAGATGTTTCGAGTGAAAAGGTGTTAAACTATTTAGAAAATTCTTTTTCTATTGATATCATTGCCCAACAAGACTCCTCTAAAAGGCAATTTATTTATTTGGATAATTTTTTAAATTAAATATAAATTTAATAAAAGTAGGTGAAATCATGAGCATAAGATTTAGTATTATTATTCCAATATACAATGTTGAATATTATATTATTGATTGCTTAGAAAGTATTGATCATCAAGATTATAAAAATTTTGAAGTTATATTGGTTAATGATGGTTCAACTGATAAATCTAAAGAATTATGTGAAGAATTTATTAAATTTAAGGATAATTACACATTATATAATCAAGAAAATCAAGGAACATCTGTCGCAAGAAATAATGGAATTAAGGTAGCTAAAGGGGAATACTTGATATTTATGGATTCAGATGACTTATTAAATGAAGGTTCACTTACTTCAGTTGATAAAGAAATTGGTAATTCTAATGTAGATATTTTAGTAAATAGATTTCTAAGTTTAGAACAAAATACGAAAGAACTTACTGAATCATTAAAATTTCTTCCTCTAAATAAATATGGAATCAAACCACTTGAATTTTATGATAAACATGTTAATGAACAAGAAAAATGGCTTGCAGCGTGGTGTTGTATTGTAAAAAAAGATTTTATCTTAAAGCATAATTTAATTTTTGAACCAGGGCTCTTACACGAAGATGATTTATGGACAACTAGTATATTTGTAAAAGCAAACTCTTATCGTTTAAATAATTATTGTTATTACATATATAGAATTAATAGAATCGGTTCTGTCATGAGTACCATAAAGTTAAAAAATGCATTTGATAAAATAATCACATGTAAAAAATTATATGAGATAGATACATCCCGTCAAAAAAAAGTTGTTATTAACAAAAGAGTTTCAAATTTATTTTTTTCTATTATTATAATATCTCAAAAGTATTTGAGTGTAGAAGAGATAAAATTAATAAAACCAAGTTTAATCGATAATATGATTATGCTTAATGCAGGAAAGAAGAAAAAATATTATTTTATATATAAAAATTTTGGTTTTTCTACTTTATACTCGTTAATTAAATTTATGCGTAGCATTAAAAAAATGATAAAGTTATTACTAAATAAGAATGAATTATAATATGTTATAAAAGGAGTCTACTATGAAAAAACTGAATGTTAAAAAGATAAAAGATATGCTTAAATTTGTTGTTTATATTATTGAAAAGTCATATTATTATGTTGTTTTTATAAAAATAAATAAGATTCTTAAAAAGAATGATCAAAAACTAATTTTATTTAATACGCCAACGCATAGAAACCTTGGTGATCATGCTATTACGATAGCAGAATTAAAATTTCTTAAAGACAATTTTCCTAATACCGTTTTAATAGAAATAAATGAAAAGTTATGGAAATATAAACAGGTAAAAATTATTGAAAAAATTAATGTCCATGATATCATTTTAATTCAGGGTGGGGGTTATTTTGGTACACTTTGGAGAGAACCGTTAGAAAATGCTATGAATATAATCACAACATTCCCTGACAATCCTAAGGTAATTATGCCTCAAACCTTTTATTATAGGGAATCTAAATATACTACTTTAAAGAATGATTTGTTGTTTATAACAGCTCAAAAAAAGCTTTATATATGTGCAAGAGAACATGCAACTTATAACTTTTTAATTGATAAACTAAAAATAGATAAAGAAAAGGTATTATTAATCCCAGATATTGTGATGATATTAGATAATCAACTTAGTCCAACTAAACGTAAAGGGGTTTTATTTATTTTGCGTTCAGATAAAGAAAAAGTTGATTATGGGAATAATATTTCTAACTTAATTAAACAATTGGAATTGAACGGAATTAAAATAAAAATATCTAATACCAAAACCAAACTTTTTATTATTCCTTTTAGAAAATATTATGTAAATTCAAAAATTAAGTCGTTTTCAAAATATCAATTAGTTATTACTGATAGATTACACGGGATGTGTTTTGCTGCTATAGCTAGTACCCCTTGTATTGCTATGAATAACCTTAGTAAAAAAGTAGAAGGTTCCTTTTATTGGTTAAAAGATTTAGGATATTTAAGTTTTTCAAAAAATGCTAATATTGACTTAAGTTTTGTTCTTCAAGCCATGGAAACTGCGGATAATAAGTATGATAATACATTACTAATAAAACATTTTGATAAGTTAACCATATTAATAAAAGAGTTATTGGAACAATAAAACGATTTTTATACTGGTGATTACAAAAAGGATATTTCAATAATATCCTTTTTTTCTTCAATTAATTATTAAAATAGTGTATAATTTGGATGGGTGATAAAATGTTTGAGAATTTAGGCGATCGTTTACAAACCGCCATGAATAAAATAAAAGGTTATGGGAAAATCAATGAAGAAAATATTGGAGAAGTAACTAGAGAAATAAGACTTGCTTTATTAGAAGCTGATGTCAACTATGTCGTTGTTAAAGAATTTATTAATAATGTTAAAACAAAAGCTCTTGGTGAAGAGGTTAGTAAGAGTTTAAAACCTGGTGAAATGTTCGTTAAAATTGTTAAAGATGAATTAGTAACTTTATTAGGTGGTAATAAAGAAGAACTATTTATGAAAGGTCATCCTAGTGTTTTAATGCTAGTGGGATTACAAGGATCAGGTAAAACCACCACGATTGGTAAATTAGGTTTATTATTAAGAAAAAAATACAATAAAAAGCCATTATTAGTGGCTTGTGATGTTTATCGTCCAGCTGCTATTGATCAACTTAAACAAATTGGTAAACAGTTAAGTATTGAAGTATATGAAGAAGGGGCAGGTAATCCTGTTACCATTGCTGAAAATGCTATTAAGTATGCTAAAGAAAAGGGTTTTGATTATGTTTTAATCGATACTGCTGGTCGTCTTCATATCGATGAAGTATTGATGAATGAACTCAGTGATATTAATGATTCTGTTTCACCTAATGAAATATTATTAGTTGTTGATAGTATGACTGGTCAAGATGCGATTAATGTTATTACTGGTTTTAATGATCAATTAAACTTAACTGGTGCTATCTTAACTAAATTAGATGGTGATACGAGAGGTGGAGCTGCTTTATCAATCCGTCATTTAACTAATGTTCCTATTAAGTTTATCGGAGTTAGTGAGAAAATGGATGGATTAGAAGAATTCTATCCTGAACGAATGGCAACCCGTATCTTAGGTATGGGAGACTTAATGAGTATGATTGAAAAAGCTGAAGAGGTTATCGATCAAGAAGAAGCTATCCAAGCTTCTAAAAGGTTAGAAAAAGGGAAGTTTGATTTAGAAGATTTTTTAAGTAGTTTAAAACAAGTAAAAAAACTAGGACCTTTAGAAAATCTTATTAAAATGCTACCAGGTGCTTCTAAACTAGGAGATATTAAAATTGATCCTAAAGATTTAGCTCATGTCGAAGCTATTATTTATTCGATGACACCATATGAACGAAGACATCCTGAAATATTAAAAGCTAGTCGTAAAATAAGAATTGCTAAAGGATCAGGTAGGAGTGTTGAAGAAGTCAACCAATTATTAAAAAAATTTGAACAAATGAAAACATTGATGAAACAATTCCAAAAAGGGAATATAAAACTACCTTTTTAAGGCAAATAACATATGCAACATTTAACCTCTATCATATTATAAAATAGATAAGGGGGATAAGAATGTTTAATAAAAGATGTAATTGTGACCGTCAAATGTGGAATCCTGGTTTTAATCAACCGATGAATATGCCACAAATGAGTTCTCCGGTTATGGAACCAACAATCACTAAATGTATTGAAAAGGATTTTTACCATCAAATACCACACGTTTGTCCGATTCATACTCATACTATTAATCGTCATATTCTAACACATTGTTATACACCACAATATACATGCTCAGAAGAATGTCAAGTTATAGATTGTGGTCGACCAGATGGTTGTTGTGGTTTTTAAAACAGACTAAGTCTGTTTTTTTATATATTCTTCTAGCGTTAAATCATTTTTATAAATATCCAAAGCTGCTTTAAGGCCAACATAGCGATAGTGCCAAGGCTCGTACTTATAACCAGTTATATTGGTTTTATCTTTAGGATATCTTAAAATAAAGCCATATTTATGGGCATTATTCTTCATCCATTTAAATTCAATACTATCTTCAAATAAGTTGTAATCGTTATTGGAACCCATGGCATCAATTGCTAACCCAGTTTGATGTTCAGAATACCCTGGACGAGCTGAACATAACTGAGCATCTTCTAACCCTTTAACTTTAATATATTCGTGATGTAAATCATGTTGATATTTATAATCTCTAAAGGCTGATACAACGACAATCTTATAACCTAAAGATAAGGCATCACTGCCTAATTTCTCAATACTATGGCGTGCTTCTTTTCGTAAATATTTATTATCATAAGCAAATTTATGATCGATTAATTCTAAGTCAGTGGGAATATAACTACTTGGTAGACCATTTTCTTTATTGACTAGGATAAGGGTATCATTAATCATATCTTCCTCCTTATAAAAGATAACAATCAGAATGATAATAATAATATAAAGATATCCTCTTATCTTCATGATATCACCACTAAATTATATGTCATAAAAAAACAAATAGAAATTTCTATTTGTTTTCTAAAAAGAAGGCATAATATTCTTCAAAAGTAAGATTTAGTTCATATATTTTGGTTGCGACATCAATACCAACATAACGATAATGCCAAGGTTCATAACTGTATCCTGTTATATATTCTTTATCTTTAGGATATCTTAAGATAAAACCATATTTATGAGCATTATCTTTAACCCATTTAAATTCAGGAGTGGCTTCAAAATTGCCTAAATCTTCGCTATTATTAGAACCAATATCTAAAGCTAACCCAGTTTGATGCTCTGAATGACCGGGACGAGCAGAGTAGTTCTCAGCCCAAACATATCCATAATTATTTAAATAACTAGTATAGATATAGCTTTGGGTATTATAAGCCCGATAAGCTGATCTCCCCTTTATATATAATTCTTTTTTAGCAGCATCATCAGCCATTTTTTTGAATGCTTCATAGGTATCTTTATCTAATTCTCCAAAATTATAAGTATATTTTAAATCCATACTTACTAAGTTATCACTCGTATATTCCTTATCGATTTTATAATATTTATTAACTAAGATAAGATGTTTCTTACTGACATCAGCATTTTGAATATTAGTATAAAAGTTATAATCAAGATTAGAGTTAATGTTAGTAACAACTTCATTGCTCTTTAGTTGGGGATTTTTATCTTGGTATTTTATGTAACGATCTAATTTACTACTTATAAAATAAGTCTCTTTAATAATGTTAACTAATGAATTACTATATGGTTTATCAATGTTATTATTAACTATCAAAATAATTCCTACCGTATCAGCTTTGGGATTTTGTTTATGGTAATTAAGATATTTATCGATATTACTTAAAGTAAAGTCACTATTATTGATCATCTCACTTAATGTTTTTGTATAAGGTTCATCGATATTATTATTGATTAAATAAACAATATCCTTAATTAAAGCATCATTATATTTTTTGTAATAATCGATATAGGAATCCATCATATTTTGTTTAAAATTATTATCTTTAATAATTTCAAGATAATCTTCTTGGTACTCATCATTTAATAAAACCTTCATATCTTTGATTGATACATGATCGATAATAATCCTTATTTCTTCATCACTATAACCTAATTTTACTAATTTTTTTTGATTATTATTAATAATATCATAAGTAAAATATCCAATTAAACCAACTAATAATATAATTCCTAAGAAGAGAGTTCTGCGCCTTCTTCTTTTTTTACTTTTTCTTGCCATTTTATCACCAACTTCATTATACTATAAAAAAATAGAAATTAATTCTATTTTATATAAAAGGCATAATATTCGTCAAATGTGATGTCAAGTTCATATATTTTTTCAGCAGCTTCAACACCGACAAAGCGATAGTGCCAAGGTTCATAACTGAAGCCTGTGATATGTTCTTTGTTTTCAGGATATCTCAGAATAAATCCAAATCGATGAGCATTATCTTTGACCCAAGCAAATTCTTCAGTTTCTTCAAAACCACTTAATCCACTTTTCATGGTACTAATATCAACCGCTAGACCAGTTTCATGTTCCGAATGACCAGGACGAGCAACTAATTTATCGGCATACTCAGTTCCTTTTCGATTTTTCTGGTTATCATATAAAATCGATTGTTGATTATTATCGCGATAAGTAGAATTAGCTAAAATAGTAAGTCCTTCTTGTTTTGCAGCAATAACCAATTCTTTAAAGTATTCATAAACTTCTTGTTTAATTTGTTTATCATTGAAGGCAAATTGTAAATTCATGGTAACTAAGTTATCGACTTCATATTCACTAGGTAAATAATTAAACTTATTGACTAACATTAAAATTCCTTTATCAAGGCTGGTTTTTATTGGGTTAGTATAAAATTTTTCATGAGCACCAACATTGACAATGGCTACTATATCGGAATAACTTTTTTGTTTGTTTTCTGTTTTATAATTTAAGTATTTTTTAATATTATCAAGAATAAAGTATTTCTCATTATAAAATTTTAAGATGTCTTCATTATATTCATTATTAAAGATATAATTTTTCTTTTCTTTATCTAATTTTAAAATAGTAGCAATTTGCTTTTCATCATATCCCTTTTTCTTTAAGGCATATTCCTCACTATTAAATAGTTGATAGGCATATAGCCCCGAAAGTACAGCAGTAATAACAGCAATTCCAATAATTACATATAGAACCATTCTTTTATTCTTATCATAATTCATATTATCACCCTAATTTAATTATACTATAATTACGATTAAATGCAATAATAAACCAAAAAGAATAATTTAATAATAAAATCTTTTTTTTGACATATTTTATATTAGAGGTGGATTATGAAAAAGATTGTGTTGTGTTTTTTATTAGTTATCTTGATGATACCGGCAAATATTTTGGGTGAAGAATTAACTTTATCTGAAAATAGTAAAAGTACGATTATGTTAGAAGCCAGTACTGGTGAAATTATATACGAACATAATAGCCATGAGAAATTTGCTCCAGCTTCGATGACAAAAATGATGACAATGTTATTGATAGTTGAAAACATTGAAAAGGGGGTTATTGGTTGGAACGAAATGGTTACCGTCTCAGCTAATGCTTCCGGTATGGGTGGTAGTCAAATTCTTTTAGAAACAAATGAAAAAATGAGTGTTGATGATCTATTTAAAGGAATTGCGGTTGCATCAGGTAATGATGCATCAGTTGCTCTAGCTGAAAAGATTGCTGGAACCGAAGCTAACTTTGTCGTTATGATGAATAATCGAGCTAAAGAACTAGGATTAAAAAACACTAATTTTAAAAACTGTCATGGATTAGATGCTGCTAATCATTATTCAACTGCTTATGATATGGCTCATATTGCTAAAGAATTAGTAAAACATGATAAGGTCTTAGAATATACTAAAATATATGATACTTATTTAAGAGAAAATACGGATAACAAAATTTGGTTGGTTAATACCAATAAACTAGTACGCTTCTATGATGGTGTTGATGGTTTGAAAACAGGTTATACGAATGGAGCAGGTTATTGTTTAACAGCAACAGCTAAAAAGAATAATATGCGTATTATCTCTGTTGTTATGGGTGAACCAGATAGCTTAACTCGAAATAAAGAGATAAGTGAGATGTTGGATTATGCCTTTGCTCAATATGAGATTGAAACCTTATTATCAACAAAAAGTGTTTTAGCTAAGAAAAGTGTTGAAAAAGGAGTTAAGAAATATATTGAATTAGTACCAGTCGAAGATGTCAATGTCCTACATAAAAAAATCGACAAAAAGAAAATTGCTACTTATGATTTAAAGATAGAAAAATTAAAAGCCCCATTAAAAAAAGGTGATGTGGTAGGTATTTTAACTATTAATGATGGTAGTAAAAATGCCAGAACCATTAATATCACAATTAAAGAAGACATTAAGAAGGCTAATTTTATTCAATTATATGCTCGCTATTTAATGGATATCGTTAATGGTGATATAAAATAACAAAATTAAAGGGAAATAGAAAAGAACTATTTTCTTTTTTTGTTATTTAGTATATAATGATAAAGATTGTACTAAGCAATCGTAAGAGGTGTGAAATGAAGAAAAAAAAGAATAATACCATTTGGTATATTATTGTCTTTATAGGTTTAATTGGTTCCTTTTTTGTTTTGACATCCGTTAACAATCAAAAGTCTCTTGAACAAGTTCTACAACAAACCTTTAGTGGTAATGAGTCTAAATTATTATACTTATCACGAGTTGATTGTCCATGGTGCCAAAAACAAAAACCCCTTTTATCAAAAGTTGGAAAAGAATATGGTTTTAAATATGATGAAATTAAGGTAGATGGCTTTACTAAAGAAGAATTAAATTCACTTCTTCAAAAATTAGAAATAGATGAAAAAGAGTTTGGAACTCCTACTTTAGTTGTTATTCAAAATCAAAAGGTAGTTGACAGTCATATTGGATATTTAAGTGAATCAGCTTTAGTTAATTTCTTAGAAGAAACTAATTCTATAGAAGAATAACGGAGAGAAAAGATGGAAAAAAGAAGTAATGAAATCAAAAAAACTTATTTCCTTTTAGGATTAATTATAGTTATAACTTTCCTCATTATCATAAGCAGTATTAATTTTAATAATAATTTAAAGAATGAAACGGTTCAAAATATTTTAGATCGAGATGGTATGTCACTTGTTTTTTTAGGAAACAATTCGTCTTTATCATCTGAATTAGAACCAAATTTAGATTATTTAAAAAATCAATATAACTTTACTTATGATAGGATTGATACGGCTTTATATGATCAAACAGAATTAAATAAGGTTTTAAAGTCATTTGATATTGATCAAGAGGATTTTGGAGCACCAGTTCTTATTATCGTTGAAGATGGTAAAATATTGGATCGTCAAATAGGGGATATGAAGGAAGAAGAATTATTTAATTATTTAAAAGAAACCCAAATTATTAGTTCAGAAGCCATTTATGAGGCTAAGTCTAGTGGTAATGATATAAAAGGGGTTGTTAACTATATTGGTTACGATGCCTTTGAAACTTTAAATAGTGGAGATAAAGCATTTATCTTAGTAATTGGACAAACAGGTTGTGGTTATTGTACAAAGTATCTATCAGTTTTAAATCAATTAGTAAATGAAAACAATGTCGAAGTTAATTATCTTGATGTACAAAAAATAACAGACCAAGATTACAAAGATTTAATTGCGAGTATTGATTATTTTAAGAATAGCTCTAGATGGGGTACGCCCTTAACCCTTATTATTAATAATAAGAAAACAATCGATTATATTTCTGGTTATGTTGAAATAGAAAGTTTAAAAGAATTTTTGAAAAAAAAATTTTTATAGAAGGTGAAGTATGAAAAAAGGCTTATTAATAGTAATTTCTATTTTATTATTGATTGTTATAACAGTTGTTGTAATATTAAGTTTTGATAAGGAAAAAGAAATTAAAAAAGAACCTAATGAATCAGCACTTAAATTTAAAGCGGAGTATGAAGCATTAAATGGACTAGTAGTAAATGATAAAACATATTCAGATATGACTATAGATGGAGATAATATCTTTGTCTATGCTGATATGGAAAAACTAAAAGAAATCATCAAAGGAACGGGAGTAATTTATTTTGGATTTCCTGAATGTCCTTGGTGCCGATTAGCTATTCCGGTTATGGAAGAGGCAGCTAAAGAAGTAGGAATTGATAAAATATATTATTATAATGTTTTAAAGATAAGAGATACTAAGGAATTAGATGAAGATGGTAATGTTGTTATTACTAACCCCGGAACAGAAGACTATCAAACATTACTAGAACTTTTAGACGAAGCATTACCTGAATATAATGGTTTAAATGACCCTATGATTAAAAGAATTTATGTTCCTTTAGTTATTACTTTTAAAGATGGTAAAGTAATTGATTCTCATTTAGGAACAGTTGATTCACAAG
>JAQUFI010000104.1 GCA_028684735.1 Bacilli bacterium
CTTTTCAGAAAGAAATTTCATGCTGAAGAATTTGTAAACAGTATTTTTGGTGATATACCATATCAACCAGTTTTAAAACATTGTGGAGCAATGAAAAATCAGTTTATTCTTGATTGCAAATCAAATGTATATAAATGCTGGCATGGTATAGGTAATAATGACTATCGTATTGGGACTTTTTATCCGGAATATGAAATTAATAAAGAAAAACAAGATGCTTGGGCTAATAGAAGCGTTAAAACTATAGAAAAATGTAAAGATTGTAAATACCGTTATATTTGTGGAACTGGATGTCCGGCGGCTAAACATATGAGCGAAGAAAAAATGAATGTTTATGAACCAAGTTGTGTTCCATTCGATGAAGTTATCAGAACAATAATTTTAGAAAAAATGAAACATTTGTAATAAAAAAGAAAGGGTGGCGATTAAGATGGATAGTAAAGATAAAAAAGTATTAACTTTAGGAGTTTTTGCTCATGCAAACGCTGGTAAAACCACTATTACAGAACATTTACTTTATCATACAGGTGTAATTAAATCTGTTGGTAGAGTTGACTCTGGTAATACAGTAACTGATAATCTAAAAGTTGAAAAAGAGCGAGGCATAACTGTAAGGGATACTTTAGTTTCGTTTGAGCTAGATGGAAAAACTATTCAATTAATTGATACCCCTGGACACGTAGATTTTTCTGCAGAAGTAGAACGTGCGATTAGTGTTTTAGATGGTGCGATTCTAGTTATTTCAGGAGTGGAAGGATTAGAAGCACAAACATTTACTATATGGAGAGCTTTACAAGAAAAGAATGTTCCAGTAATTGTATTCATTAACAAAATGGATCGTAAAGGAGCAAATTATGACAGGGTTTTAGGAGAATTACAAAAATTTCTTAATATGCCTACTTTAACTTTAACTCATGTCTATCAAGAAAATGATGGTAGTTTAAAAATTATACCATCTTCTTTGAATGAATCAATAGAGGAAGTCTCCTTAGTAGACGATGAAGTATTTGAATACTATATAAATAATGATCAATTGGATAATAAACTAATAGCAGGTAAAATTTTAGAATTAACTAGAAATTGTAAATTATTTTCTATTATTGGAGGTAGTGCTTTAATAGATGTTGGAATGAAGGATTTAGTAGATTGTATCGGAAGATATATTCCCACAACTATTAAAAATATTGACAGTCCATTATCAGCTTTTGTCTATACTATAAGAGTTGATAAAGCTGGAAAAAATGCTTATATAAAAGTATTAAACGGTAGTATTAATTTAAAAGATAATTTAAAACTATCTGAAGATAAGACCGGAAAAGTAAATCATATGTATTTAGCAGAAGGTTCTAAACTAATTCCTGTAGATACTGTATATAGTGGAGACATTGCTATTATCAATGGGTTAGATGTTAAGTGTGGGCAATTAATAGGAGAAACAAAGGGATTAGATAATTATATTAGTTTTGTTAATCCATTATTAACTATGGAAATTAGTCCAGTTAATAAAGGCGAACCAATTGAATTAATGGAAGCATTACGAATTTTAAATGAAGAGGATCCACATTTAAATGTTAGATATAATGAAAGAACTAATTCTATTTATTGTAGTTTAATGGGAGAAGTACAAGCTCAAATTATAAAAACTTATTTAGACGAAAGATTTGGAATTCAGGTTAATATAGAAAATCCGGTTATTATACATAAGGAAGTTCCGACGGCTAAAGCAAGTGCTAAAGCAGCTTATTCAAGTGTTTCTGGTATTGGAATTGAAGTAACACCTTTAGAACGTGGTGCTGGATTTAAATATGTATCTAAAATTTCAACTGACTTCTTACATATAAAATATCAAAGGCAAATTGAACGATTAATCAAACATTATTCTAAACAAGGATTACATGGCTGGGAACTTACGGACATTGAAGTTGCACTTGTAGATGGTCAATTTGATTCTATGGGTAGTGATCCAATGCACTTTAATATCATTACACCTTTAGCATTATTTAGATCTTTAAAACAAGCTAAAATGAAATTATTAGAACCAATTTCAACTTTTACAGTTACCACTCCACAAGTTTCACTCAGTGCTGTAACAAAATTACTTTCTAATAAAAGTGCTATATATCAGTTAACTAAAAACTTTGATGAAATAGTTACAATAGAAGGTGAAGCCCCATCAGCCAATATGATGAACTTTCCGGTTGAACTTTCACAAGTTACCACTGGAAGAGGTACATTTTCTTCATATATTTCTAAATATGAAATCAGTCATAATCAAGATGTTGAAATAGACTATATCGGAGCAGATCCTAGAAATGAAACCACATTTCTTATTAATGACATGAGGGTGAGTTTAGAACCACTTGATAAAACTCTAATGAAAAAGAAAAAAGAAAGCAGATCTAAATTTGCCAGACAACAAAAAGAGATTGAATTCGGTAAAAGTAAATTGAGGTGATAAAATGGAATTTTATGATAATGAAAAACCATATAGTTATGAAGCAATGGAAGACTATGAAATAAATCTTTATAATAATACTTATTTTAAACCTTCAAATGAAAAAACTTTAATTGATATTGATACAATATGTTCGAGAACAGCTAATTTACTAATTGATAGAGATTATAATCTTCCACAAAATATTTTTTTAATTAATGACTACAACGGTAAAACTATAGTAGGAAGAAAAATTAGATCAATACTTAGAATTGAAAATAAAATCAATGCAATAAATTGCAGTATGATTACCGCTCCTATGTTGCTTGGAATATTAAATACAAGAAATAAAACTAAAAGGAAAATCGAAATATGTATATCCTAATCGTTTATTATTTCATCTTTAATCCATCCATTAATAGATTCCATTTTAGGATTATCGGTTGGTGTTCCAGCTCGACTCATTGAACGAATAATGTTATAATCTTTATGTGCATTTGTAAATGCCAATGAGGAATAAACTACTCCTTGATCACTATGCAAAGTTGTGGGGTAATTGATTCCTTTTA
>JAQUFI010000040.1 GCA_028684735.1 Bacilli bacterium
GATCATAATCCTGGGTTTGGCGCTGATCACAAAGGGTATAATATGTTGGATATTAATCTTAATGATGCTGAAGAAGGTTTTTTAAATCATTTTAGTGTACCATATTTTATATGGGGAAATAATGCAGTTAAAAAAACTTTTAATAAAGAATTTAAAGAAACAGGAAATACGATAAGCCCTAATTATTTAATGCCTGAACTATTTGAATATTTAGGAATAAAAGGAAATGAATATACACAATTTATTAATAGAACAAAAAAATATTTACCAGTTATTCATCCTGCTTATTATAACGAAGGTAGTAAATTTGTTAGACAAATTAGTAGTGTTAACAAATTAAAATTAAATAATTATGAGAAAATTAATTATTATTATATTAATAATTTTATAAGTAGGTGATTTATGAAAAAGGTATCTATATTGGTATTACATTTAGGATTTGGTGGAGTAGAGCAAGCTGTTTCTAATCTGGCAAATATGTTAGTTAAGAAATACGATGTCGAAATAGTATCTGTATATAAATTAGATAATGATTGCCCATTTAAATTAAACTCAAAGGTAAAAATTAAATATTTATCTAATTATCAACCTAACAAAAAAGAATTTAAAGATGCTTTAAAGAATATAAATGTTTTAAAAATTATTAAAGAAGGTATAAGAGCTGTTAAAATTTTGTTTTTGCGTAAAAGTCTAATGAAAAAATATATTAAAAATTGTAATAGTGACATAATTATCTCTTCTAGAATTTTATTTCATTCATTAGTTGGGAAGTACTCTAAACCAGGTACTATTAAAATTGCACAGGAACATCGCCATCATAACAATCATTACGGTTATGTATCTTCATTAGTTAAAAGTTTAAATAATATAGATTATCTAATGCCTGTTAGCAAAGAATTAACAGATAATTATTCAACAATATTAAATAATTATAATAAACATACTAAAGTCATTTATATAAAACATGCGTTAGAATCATTACCTGCTAAAATAAATCATAAAAATAATAAAAGATTAATTAGTGTTGGCCGTTTGTCACCAGAAAAAGGGTACCTTGATTTAATTGAAATATTTAAATTATTATATAAAAAAGATAATGAATACACATTAGATATATTCGGTGATGGAAATGAATTAAACAAAATTAAAGAAAAAATATCGCAATATCATTTAGAGCATGCTATTATACTTCATGGGTTTCAAAAAAAGGATGTCATCAATAAATGTTTAGAAGATTCTGGCTTATATATTATGACATCGTACGAAGAATCGTTTGGATTAGTCTTAATTGAAGCAATGGCTTATGGAATACCTTGTTTAGCTTTTTCTTCAGCCCAAGGGGCACATGAAATTATTAATGGTAAAAATGGTTATCTTATTGAGGATAGAAGTTTTAATAAAATGGTTGATAGTATTATTGATATTACAACTAATGATGCTTTTGCTAAAAAGATGAGCATGGAAGCAATTAAAACAAGCAAAGGACATGCATTCAATCTTATTCAAAAAGAATGGTTAAACTTTATTGATAAAATTTAGAAATTGTGAGGTAATTAAATGAAAAAGTATTTTAATAAATTATATAAGAAAGATGCCAATACCTTTTATCAAGAACTTAAGAAGTCGTTAGAAAAAGAAGAAAAACATTTTATTGTAACAGCTAATCCTGAAACTTTTATGATGGCTAGTAAAGATAAGGAATTTCATAAGCTTCTTTTGGATACTAATGTAACGATGGTTCCTGATGGAATTGGGATTGTGAAAGCGGCTCATAAGGTAAAATATGATGTTAAGGGAAGAATTACGGGGATTGATATTGCCGAAAAATTATTAGAATATGGTAATGAATTAGAAAAAACGATATGTGTTTTAGGTTCTAAACAAGAGGTTATTGATGCTTTCGCAAATGTTTTAAATAAAAAGTATCCTAATTTAAACGTAGGCGTTCTTTTAAATGGATATAGTAAGGATAAAGACAAAGATTTTGAGAAAATTATTAAAGTTAAACCTGATATTGTGTTAGTCGCCCTAGGAATGGGAAATCAAGAAAAATTAATTTATAAACATATAAATAAATTTGATAAAGGTGTTTTTATAGGAGTAGGAGGTTCAATAGATGTTTTAAGTGGAACTAAAAAAAGAGCTCCTAAAATACTTATTAAATTAAATTTAGAATGGCTATATCGTATTTGTAAAGAACCAAAAAGAATAAAGAGATTTTATGAAAATAATATTAAATTTATTTTAAGAGTAAAAAAATTGATTAAATAGTAATTTTATAATTTATTTTATTTAATATTTGATATAATAAAATGGATGCTATAAAATATAGATGATGGGAGAAAAAATATGATTAAAGTTATGACGATTTTTGGTACAAGACCAGAAGCAATTAAGATGGCACCTTTAGTAAAGGAACTTAAAACAAGAAAAGAAGTTGAAACAATTGTGTGTGTTACAGCTCAACATCGTGAAATGTTAGATCAAGTTCTGGATACTTTTGATATTGTTCCTGATTATGATTTAAATATTATGCAACAAGGTCAAACTTTAGGTGATATTACAACCAGAGCTTTAATTGGATTAGAAGGAGTAATTAAAGAAGTAAAACCAGATATTGTTTTAGTTCACGGTGATACTACAACTACTTTTGTTGGCGCTTTAGCTGCTTTTTTTAATCAAACAAGTATTGGACATGTTGAAGCTGGTTTAAGAACCTTTGATAAATATTCGCCTTATCCTGAGGAAATGAATCGTCAAATGGTTACATGCATGTCAGATATGAATTTTTGCCCTACTGAATTAAGCGCAGATAATTTAAAAAATGAAGGACGAGGTAATATTTATATTACTGGTAATACAGCAATTGATGCAATGGCTACTACTGTTTCAGAAAATTATCATCATCCTATTTTTGATTGGGTAGGTGATTCAAGAATGATCTTATTAACAGCTCATCGTAGAGAAAATTTAGGTGAACCAATGTATCATATCTTTGGTGCCATTAAAAGGATAATTGATGAATTTGAAGATATAAAAGTGATTTATCCTATTCATTTAAATCCTAAAGTTAGAGAAATTGCTAATGATGTCTTTAAAGATTGTAATCGAGTTAAATTAATTGAACCATTAGAAGTTGTCGATTTTCATAACTTTATGAAAAAAGCCCATCTTATTTTAACTGATAGCGGGGGAATTCAAGAAGAAGCGCCAGCTTTAGGAAAACCAGTATTAGTACTTAGAGATACGACTGAGAGACCGGAAGGAATTGAAGCTGGAACATTAAAATTAGCTGGTACTGATGAAAACACAATTTATGAAATGACTAAAGATTTATTAGTTAATACAGAAGAATATAACAAAATGAGTAAAGCGTCAAATCCATATGGAGATGGACATGCTAGTGAACGCATTGTAGATGCGATAATCGAAAAATTTAAGAGGTAATTTATGAAAAAAGCAGTATGTTGGTTTTTATATAATTATTTTGCAAAATTTTTGCCTTCGTCATCAACTAAATTAAATTTTGGTGCTAAGTATATAAGAGGTTTTTTAACCAGAAATATGGTGTTATCGTCAGGCAAGAAAATAAACATTGAAAAAAATGCTGAATTTTCACCTAACATTACTATTGGGGAAAACTCTGGTATTGGTATTAATGCTAGAATACAAAAAGGCACTCAGATTGGTGACAATGTCATGATGGGTCCTAACGTTAGAATATATACCAGAAATCATAAATTTCAAAATAAAAGTATACCGATGTGTGAACAAGGTGAGACTGAACTAAAACCTGTTATAATAAAAAATGACGTTTGGATTGGTGATGGAACCATAATTTTACCAGGAATTATAATTAATGAGGGTAGCATTATTGGTGCTGGTTCAGTTGTGACGAAAGATGTTGAAGCTTATTCAATTGTTGCCGGAAATCCTGCTAAATTTATAAAATATCGTTAGTGAAAAGGAGTTAATATTATGGAAAAGAACAAATTAATGATCATCACTATTATTATCTTAATTTTTGCAGGTATTGCCACATATTTTTATATTGATTATAAAACAGAACAAAAACAGCAACAAGCTATTGCCGAACAAAAAAAGAAAGAGAAAAAATTACTAGACACGATTGAAAGTCATTATAATGAATATGTAAAAGCAAACAAAGAAGCAACATTATATGAATTTCTAGATAATAAATATCTAGAAATTGGGAAAATTAATAAAGATGTTGAAATGAAATTAATTAAAGAAGACATTACCATTAATACGAAGTATTTTAAAATTAGTGATTTAAATTATTATATTAATTATGAAGATGTAAATAAAATAGAATTAATAACAAATTATAATACAAGATATAAAAATTATATTCCTTTTAATCAAAATATTATAACGAAGGATAAAACTAATTTTTATAATAACAATGAATTAGTTTATTCAATAAATAAATCATTTAATCTTCCAATTTTAGCAAAAGAAAACAATAAATATTATATTGAATATAATAATCAATTTTTGTATGTTTTAAAAGATGATGTTAGTGAAGTAATTAATAATCACAATGCTAATGAAGCTGTTTCAAATAGGATGGCCGTTTTTAATTATCATGGGTTTTATGATCCTAAATTAGATAACAACTGTAATACTGTTATTTGTTTAACCACTGAAAAGTTTGAGCAACAACTTAAATATATTACCGATAATAATTTTTTAACAGTCACGATGTGGGAGTTTGAAAGATATATTGAAGGTAATTTAAGATTACCAGTAAAAAGTGTTTTATTAACTATTGATGATGGTGGTCCTGGTGTTACAACTAGAGCTATGCCATTATTAACTAAATATAATCAAATGGCAACTTTATTTTTAATAACATCGTGGTTTGATCCTAAAGTTTTTCAATCAAATAATTTAGAATTACATTCTCATGGTCATAATTTACATAATCAATATGAATGCCCAGGTTATGGAGAACAGGGTGGGGCTATTATGTGTAAAGATAAACAATATTTATTAAATGATCTTAATAAAAGTAGGGAATTATTAAACAATACAACTGCCTTTGCTTATCCTTTTTATGATTTTAATGAGTATTCAATTTCGGTTTTAAAAGAAGCTGGATTTACTATTGCCTTTAGGGGAGGATATATAAAAGCTAATGTTGGGGTTGATAAATTTCGAGTACCAAGATTTACCGTTATGTCATACTTAACATTAGAAAGATTTAAAGAACTAATTAATTAAAACAAGGAGTATAAAATGAAAAAAAACAATTTAATAAAACTATTATATATATATATATTATTTCAACCTTTTATTGATTTAGCGACATCATTAGTCACTAGATTCACAGGTTCTTATATAACTTTAGGCGTTATAATAAGAGGAATCTTCTTATTTATTATTACGATATATCTTTTATTTTATAATAAATCAAAATATCGTAAATTAAATATTATATATTTGTTATTAATAACATTTTATGTTATTGGTTATTTTATTACGAAAGAGGGTATATTTAATCCTGAATATTTATTTTCTGAAATTAAATATCTTTTTAAACATATTTATACTCCAATTCTTTTTATTGGTTTATTAAATGTTTTTGAGTCAAATAAACTAGATTATAATGAAATAAATAAATTATTCATCAAAGTTATAATAATATATTCAGTTTTAATTATCGTACCAATTATTTCTTTTACAACTTTTGAGTCATATCAAAATGGTGGTAATGAAGGATATATTGGTTGGTTTTATTCTGCAAATGAAATTGGATCAATTTTAACGATTCTTTTTCCTTATTTATTTTTTAATATTTTTAAAAAGAATACTTATAAGTCTGGATTAATTTTAATACCAGCGACATTAGTGATGATTTTTATGGGTACTAAAACTTCATTACTAGGATTAATAATTCCTTTAATATTATTTATGATATATTTTTTATATCATCGAAAAGAAAATTATCATATTCCTTTAATAACGTCGATAGTATTAATGGTAATTGTTTGTTTTTCAATTGTTTATTTACCGGCAATTAATAATATTAAACAAAATGTGACTAAACATAATAATTCAACTTCTTTGGTTTTAAGTAGTCGTGATACCTATTTACTAGACAATACAAAAATATATGAAAAAGCTGATTGGGATGATAAATTATTTGGGATAGGTATTACAAATAGACCCGATATTAATAATGAAAAAATAAAAAAAGCTATTGAAATGGATATCTATGATATTTTATTTAAATTTGGTATCATAGGAACAATTATTTTATTATTACCATATTTATACATATTTATGATTGTGCTTAATTATTTTAATCATAAAAGAAAGTTACAAATTGATCAATTAATTTATGGATATTCAGTTGCTATTGCTATTTTGATTGCATATATGGCCGGGCACGTCTTAGGAGCACCATCAGTAGCTATTTATTTAACAATATCAATGGTAATGTTGGTTAAAAGATTAGAAATAAGTGAGACTTAGTCATTATAATATCTAACTAACATATAATATTTTAGTATCTTTACACAAATTTGACAAAATATATAAATATGTTATAATTATTGCATATGAATGGCACATTATTCTAGTCAGTAATTCTATTATGAGGACGGGATTAAAAGACCGTTGTTGAGCATATTGCGAAACTTTTGGTGCTTGCTTCTTACGCCCAGTTTGGGGTGGGTGCTGAAAGGTAGAGTATTGGGCAGACCGTAATGGCATACGTTCCCGACCCAATATTCATTGAGATCTAATCTTGTGATAAGCAATCTTAAGTACTTATTACGATCGAGATTAAACCTATTTATGGCGAAAGTTATGAGTAGTGTAGCTTGTCTTGAGTGAGTGTATGGGAATAATTGAACAATTTCAAGTAGTCTATAGCTAATATTATTTGAAAATCGCAATTTGAAACTGTACTTGCAAAAGAGAATAAATAATAGAACCTGGTGAGGAAATCTCCTAGGGTGTCACATAATATAGGATTGCAGTGCGTACTAAGTGGCAATCAAGTCATACATTTGGAAACAGTGTATTGGTGTCTTTAAAGGGGAACCGCAATCATGGTAACGTGATGTAGATACTAGGGAAAACTTACTTGACCTAAGACGCAAAGTTTACTATATTAGAAGCCATTTAAATAATAATTAAAAGGGGGAACCCTTTTTTTATTTTGTGGGAAAATATGGAATAATATGGTATAATTAAATTGAAATATTAGAAAATGTTGATAAATTATGGCCATAATTTATGAATTAATGGAAAGACTGGTTATTTGTGTATGAATAAAAAAAATAAAATACTGATTATTATACCTGCTTATAATGAAGCAGAAAATATTATGAACACATATGAAAAGATTAAAAAATTAAAAATAAATAATTGTAATATTGATTATGTTATTATTAATGATGGATCAACAGATGCGACAAGAGAAATTTGTATTAAAAATAAATTGAATTTTATTGATTTAGTAACTAATCTAGGTATTGGCGGTGCAATGCAAACTGGTTATAAATATGCTAAGTACAATAATTATGATATTGCAATTCAATTTGATGGTGATGGACAGCATGATCAAACTTATATTAAATATTTAATTAATGAGATTGTTAATGAAAAATATGATTTATGTATTGGTTCAAGATTTATAGGTGATTTAAGTCAGTTTCAATCAACCGCTTCAAGAAGAGTTGGAATTAATTTTCTGTCTTGGCTAATTAAATTTTTAACAAAAAAGGAAATAAAAGATGTGACTTCGGGTTTTAGAGCAGCAAATAAAAAAATCATTACAATCTTTGCCAATGATTATCCAACTGATTACCCTGAACCAGAAACAATTATGAAAACTATTAAAAGTAGTTATTCTATAAAAGAAATACCAGTGAAAATGCACGAAAGAACAGCTGGTAAATCATCAATAAATTTAACAAAATCTTTATATTACATGATTAAAGTAAGTATATCAATTATCATTGCTTCAATTACTTTTAATAAAGGAGATGAATTATAATGCCTTTAAAATTAAAAATAGTAATAATTATTTTATCAATTATATTTTTAACATATATTTATTATTCTATTAAAAAGAAGAACATTTCAGTTAAATATTCATTACCTTGGATGGCAGCTTGCTTTTTAGTAATTATTATTGCTTTAATACCTGATTATTTAATTAAAATAGCAAACCTCTTTGGAATTGAAAAATTGTCAAACATGATGTTTTTATTTGCATTTATCATTTTATTTTTTATCGTTTATACTTTAACACTTATTGTATCAAAACAAAAACAACAAATAATTATTTTAACTCAAGAATTGGGTATCTTAAAAAATAAAATTGATAATTAATTATAGGAGGAAAGATGAAAGATATATCAACTAAAAAAGAAAATAAATTAAACCTAAAAAAAATCAATTCAAATAAAGCACTTATTTCAGTACTAATTTGTTCTTACTTATTATATTTATTAATTTTTATAAATAGTTTTTCTACAAATTTCACCTCTATTTCCAATTATTATGGTTCACCGGATGCTGATAATTATGTGAAAATGTCATATCAATTAATCGATGAGGGTATATATGGTTATATGAGTGAAGAATCAAATGCATATGTAACACCATCTCAACCTATATATATAACATCAATTCTAATGTTGAATAAAATATTAAATGTTAATGATTTATCATTAATTATATTCTTCAATATACTATTAAATATTGGAAGTATTATTTTAATTTATTTTATTAGTATGAAACTCTTTAAGAAAAAAAATATTTCTTTTGTAGCTGCATTTTTATTTGCAATTTATTTTCCTAATGTATATTATGTTAGATCAGCTTTAACTGAAATACCAACCATTTTCTTTATGCTCTTATCAATTTATGTTTTTATTAAAGCTATTGAAAGTGATAAAATGAAATGGTATATGATATTTAGTGTTTTTTATGCTATTACTATTATGTTTCGACCAGCTTTAGCACCTTTTCTATTAATTTGTTTTTTCATAATTTGGAAAAAACATGGTTTCAAAAACGGAACAAAAAGAATCCTTTATTTCAGTGTTGGTTTCTTCTTAATAGTTTTTCCTTGGATCTTGAGAAATTATCTTTTATTTAACGAATTATATATATTTTCTTCACATGGCGGGAATCCCTTTTTAGGAGGTACATATCCATTTTATTTAGAACAATATGATCATTCTATTAGAACAGGATTGGGAATGACTGAAACAGAATATGGAAAATATAGAATAATTCAAGGATTCAAAAGTGACCCTAAATTATACTTAAGTTGGTTTACTATTGGAAAGTTTTTATGGTTATTTGGAGGTCCAAGTAAATGGTTATATTATTCAAGTGCATATTCAAATTTAACATTATTTGTTTATCTACATCATTTTATAATATTTTTTGCTGCAATGTTTACTATTTTTAAATTAAGAAAAGAGAATGATTCTATCAAAGTATTATCGTATTTTGCAGTTGGGTATATATTAATTCATCTTTTATTTGTTGCTAATGATAGATTTGGTTATTTAATATTTCCTATACTTTCAATATTAGCAGGATACTCTATTATAAAATGTTTTGAATATATTAAGTCAAGTAAATTTAATATAACTAATTATTTTAAAAAATGAAATGAGGTAAATATGATTTGTTTATTATTTGCACTATATATATTATTATCTGCTGGAGGACTTACATTATTTAAAATAGGAAGTAAAGATTTTGTTTTTAATATTATTGATAATAATATTAATTTGTCTATTAATTGGTATTTAATAGCTGGTATATTATCATATATTAGTAGTTTCTTCTTATGGCTTTATATAATAACAAAAATGAAATTATCAATCGCAATGCCTATATCAGTAGGTTTAGTTAATATTTTTGTTTTAATAGGAGCTATCCTTTTTGTGGGTGAAAATGTGACATGGTTACAGTGGATTGGTGTATTAATAATTCTTGTTGGTTTATTAGTTACAAACATTGGAGCATCTTTATCATAAAATAACCATTAAAGATGGAACCCCCTTTTTTTGTTTTATTAACTTGATTTATTAAGTAATATTGTATATAATTTAAATGTATTTGAGGTGAATTATGGCTAAATCAGATGATTTAAAACCATTACAGAAAAAGAAACAAAGGACTAATTACCCATGGATTATTAAGGTAACGATAATGGCTTTTTTGATATCTTTTTCTTTTAGTTTTATTTCAGAAAGTGTATTAACGGATGCTAGTGCAGTTACTGGTATAATATTAGTTCTTGTATTTATTTTTATTGGTATTATCTTCGACATTATTGGGGTTTCAGTTACATCAGCAGAAGAAAAACCTTTTCACTCAATGAGTGCAAGAAAAGTACAAGGGGCTGATGTTGCTGTTTCTTTAGTGAAAAATGCCGAAAAGGTATCGTCATTTTGTTGTGATGTGGTAGGCGATATATGCGGTATTATCTCAGGGTCAGCGGGAGTTGTCGTGGCCGTATCAGTAAGCCAAAAATTTGGTTTCGATTTATTTTTAACAACTTTATTAGTTACAGCAATTATCGCATCTCTTACAATAGGTGGGAAAGCAATTGGTAAAGGGGTAGCTATTAATAAAGGAAATTATATTTTATATGAGTTTGCTAAAGTTATTTCATATATTTATAAAGGTAAAAAATAATTGATTTGAAAGATATGAAGGTTGACAGTTCAAGGTTATTTTTATATAATTAAAACTAGGAATTAATGGTATTCCTGGTTTTTTATATGATAATTATCGTAAAGGAGAAAAGAATTATATGGATTTAAAAGGATCTAAAACAGAAAAGAATTTATGGGAAGCGTTTGTTGGTGAGAGTCAAGCTAGAAATAAGTATTCTTATTATGCTTCAAAAGCTAAGAAGGATGGTTATGAGCAAATTGCAGCTATTTTTGAAGAAACAGCTAATAATGAAAAAGAGCATGCTAAGATCTGGTTTAAGTTATTACTAGGAGGAGAAATTCCTAGTACGGAAGAAAACTTGCTTGATGCTACTCAAGGTGAAAACTATGAGTGGACAGATATGTATGCGAAGTTTGCTGAAGAAGCTCGTGAAGAAGGATTCACTAAGATTGCTAAGTTATTTGAAGGTGTAGCTGAAATCGAAAAAGAACATGAAGAAAGATATCGCACACTAATCAATAATGTAGAAAATAAAAAGGTTTTTGAGAAAGAAGATAAAGTAATGTGGAAGTGTCGTAATTGTGGACATATTCATTATGGTAAGAAAGCACTTAATATCTGTCCAGTTTGTGATCACCCTCAAAGTTATTTTGAAGTTAAGGCTGAAAATTATTTATAAAAGGATGATATCCTTTTTTTATTTTGTCAAAATATGCTATAATATTATAGGAGATGATGATATGAATAAAGAGTTAGAAAAGGCTTTAAAAGAAGAGTTAAATAGGCAACAAAACAATATCGAATTGATTGCCTCAGAAAACTTTGTCTCAGAAGATATTTTGAAATTGCAAGGTAGTGTTTTTACGAATAAATATGCGGAAGGTTATCCTGGTAAAAGGTATTATGGTGGATGTGAATTTGTTGACGTAGCTGAATCTTTAGCGATTGATTTTGCTAAAGAGTTATTTAATTGTCAGTATGCGAATGTTCAACCTCATTCAGGTAGTAGTGCGAATATGGCTGTCTATAAAGCTTTATTAAAACCAGGTGATAAAGTCATGGGAATGAATTTAAATCATGGGGGTCATTTAACGCATGGTCATTCAATTAATTTTAGTGGTTTAGAATATGATATTGTTTCTTATAACCTTGATAGTGAAACGGAATGGATTAATTATGATGCTTTAATTGAAATGGCTAAAAGTGAGAAACCTAAAATGATTATTGCGGGAGCTAGTGCTTATTCAAAGTCAATTGACTTTAAGAAGTTTAGGGAAGCTGCTGATAGTTGTGGTGCTTATTTAATGGTTGATATGGCTCATATTGCGGGTTTAGTGGCAACTGATCTCCATCCTAGTCCTTTCCCATATGCTGATGTTGTTACATCAACTACGCATAAAACACTAAGGGGGCCAAGAGGGGGATTAATCCTAACAAATGATGAAGAAATAGCCAAAAAAATCAATAAGATTATCTTCCCAGGGATTCAAGGTGGGCCACTAATGCATGTGATTGCTGCCAAAGCCCAATGTTTCTATGAAGCCTTACAACCTAGTTTTAAAACATATCAAAATCAAGTTTTAAAAAATATTAAAGCTTTAGCTGAAGTATTAAAGGATAATGGTTTTAAAATCATATCAGGAGGAACAGATAATCATTTGATCTTAATTGATGTGAAAGGTTCGGTTGGTTTAACAGGATTGGAAGCTGAAAAGATCCTAGATCAAATTAATATTACTTGTAATAAAAATACGATTCCTAATGATACCGAATCAACACAGCGTCAAGGAATTGAGAAGCATAGGCATCC
>JAQUFI010000105.1 GCA_028684735.1 Bacilli bacterium
TGAAAAAAGTTGTATCGAATATTATCTATACCATTGTCATCAGCATATGTGGTTATTTGGTGGTCGCAAATATCCTACATATAGTTTATTTAAATCAACATGAAATCTATAATTTCAATAGTGATAATATGACTAATATCAAAAATGATATTAAAGCATTAGAGACCAATATCAAAAAAATAAATAACTTAGATAACCATATTATAAATGAAGAGGATTTAAAAATCATTAAACAGCGATTTAGTAGTGCCATTACAAACATCAAGGATAATAAACTACTTAGTTATAAAGGAAAACAAAAGATGTACTTAAAAGAATTTGCCATTATCGATACCGCAACTAAATCATCAGTTTTAGAAAACATTAATATCCTTGATACTCTTATTAATTATGATAAAGCACTTGAGACTTATCTAGAATCATATAAATATTCATTCGTTAGTAATGCTTATGCTAATACCTTTGCTTATCTAGAAACCCTAAAAGGATATCGTTATCAAACACTTGATAAGAGTATGGATGACGTCATGGAACCAGTTAATTTTAGAACAGATACCCGTGTCTATAATTTAGGAAGTTCAGTAAAAACTAGTCTTTATATTAGTGAACTAGTTTTAAATATAGGTGGTGATCATAGTGAATAAGAAATTAAAAAGAACTGCTCTTGTCTTGTTTTTTATTAATGTCCTCATTCTTTTAACGATGCCTTTTATCCAAAAGAAGTTTTTGGTTATGAACTTCTATATCTATGATAATTATTATTTAAAACAATTTTATTGTTTTATTATTACCCTTACTCTATTGATTGTAACAATTATTCAATTAAAAAAGAAAAATAAAATATTAGATGATAAAAAATATAATACTATGCTCTTAGTATCCAATATCATTATTTTATTTATTTTCCTTAGAGATAAGTTTGATCCCCTTATTCCATTTGGTTTTGAAGAATCAGCTAACTTCTTCAACAAACTTATTTCATGGGGTATGTTTTCCGACTATAATCTAACCTTTATAGCAATCCTTTTTACCTGTCTTCTTATCTATAACTTATTAAATAAACCAATTAAAAAGAAATCATAGATAATCCCTTTACATATATTCCGAACACCATATGTTTTTGGAATATGTTACTTTAAACCATTGTATAAAAAAGAATAAAAAAATAATTTTTATTCTTTTTTGTCTATCAAATGTCTTAAATCAATTTTATATATATCTAATGACCTTTACATTGAATCTTTAACTGAATAAGATACATTGAAAGGAGTTAATATATGTTTAATTTTAATTCCTCAACCATAAGTGCTATATCTTTAATTTTATTTATCACATCATTTTTTCTAACTTTATTATTAGTTTCATTAATGATTTATTATCTTTTTAAAAAATTATTTTTATTAGCCCACCCCTCCACTAAACTCTTACCACTCGATTTAGATGTTTTTAATAAAGATTTGGAAACATTCGGATTTGCTTATGACCTCAATCAAGATATCTTTTTTTCAACACCAAATCCTTGGCAAAGAAAATATGGATATCATCAAGCTTACGATGATACAGCCCCATTAATAAGTTTAATTATTGACTGTGAACCAATTTATTTTAAATATAATAATCGCCGTTGGTTAATTGAATTTTGGAAAGGTCAATATGGGATGACAACTGGTGGCGAAATAGGTATTTATGTATCAGACGATAAATATCGTTCTGATTCAGATGTATTATATCAAAGTATTTCAGATCGAGAGTTAATTCCTATGTCTTTTATTTTGAAAAAGAAAAAGGAGTTATTAATTAAAAGAAATGATCGACATTGGTGGTTAACAGGTTTTAAACTAGGAGAATTCTCAAATCCTTCAGATTTAGTTATGAATATTACTCTTACCTTCCCAAATCAAGATATGCTGGACGCTTTCATTAACGGTCTAACAAAAATTGGCTATACTAATAAACATTTTAAAGTTCAAAATCAAACAATCTGGATTATTTATGATAAACCTTTTAACAAACAATCAAAAAATCGCAATAAGATAACAACTTTAATGGCCCAAAAATATAATAAAAACAATTGCCAACAATATCATAAAATAACACAAAAACAAAAAACCACTTTAGAAAAAATTAATTATCTTCGTCATAAAGTCCCATTTCTATATTCCTTTATTATGAATTCAAACAAATCAGAAGCATTTTTCAAAGAATATCGACCTCTTTCCAATACTTATGGAGAGGGGAAAGTTAAATGAATACAAGCAAAAAATTAACTAAATTATTAAATAATTCTTTGGAAATAGAAATCGATCATACTTCTAAAATAATTATGATGAGTGATTGTCATCGAGGCACTGGGAATGCAGGCGATAATTTCACCATAAACAAGAATATCTTTATGGCTGCCCTTAATTATTATTATGATAATCAATATACTTATATTGAAGTTGGAGATGGAGACGAATTATGGGAAAATGATTCCTACAATGACATTATTATTTATAATAAAGATGTCTTCGAATTGATGTCTAAGTTTTATCAAAGAAAACAATTTTATATGTTATTTGGAAATCATGATATCGCAAAGAATAATAATGGCCAATTAAATGGTTATTATAGCGAGAAGAAAAACCAATATATGCCTTTATTCCCCGACATTATTGTTCATGAAGGGTTAATTCTTAAAGATACTGACACTAATCATAAAATACTTATTACCCATGGCCACCAAGGTGATTTGCTAAATGATACGATGTGGAAAGTAACAAAACTATTAGTTCGATACCTATGGTATCCTTTAGAGTCAATTGGTGTTCGTAATCCTACTAGTGCTGCTTCAAATAATTACATAAAAAGAACTACTGAACACAAATTAATTGATTGGACAAAACAGAATAATCAATTATTAATTACAGGTCATACACATCAAGTTGTCTTTCCAAAAGTTGGAG
>JAQUFI010000041.1 GCA_028684735.1 Bacilli bacterium
TTTTTCACAAGATCCAATGACCGGTTTATTAACCTTAGGTTTAATTGTTGTGATTCAGTTTCTTGAAGGTAATTTCCTTCAACCGCTAATCATGAGTCGAGCAACTAAATTACACCCTGTAACAATTATGTTAGGATTATTGATTTTTGGATATTTTTGGGGTATAATAGGAATGATTGTGGCTACTCCTATCATTGCATCTGTTAAAGCTATATTCATGTTCTATAATGAAAAATATAATATAATACATTTAAATTAAAACGTTGAAAAAGAAAAGTAAATTAATGATATTTAGTAGAGACCTAATGTCTGGTGAAAATTAGGATTATGATTAGTTGAAAGCTACTTTGGAGTACAGATTAAAGTCTGTCGGTTAAAACCGTTATCGCAATTAAGCACAAATTAGGATGGTACCACGGTTTTTTCGTTCCTAGAAAAAACCGTGGTTTTTATTTTGAAAGGATGATATGATGGAAGTTATCAATAAAGAACCAGTAATTTATATTATTTGTGGAAAAGCAAGATCAGGAAAAGATACGATTAGTCAAATTATAAGAGATTATTATGAAAAGAATGATAAAAAAGTTCTCAATCTTCAATATAGTAGTTATATTAAAGAATATGCTAAAAAGATATCGGATTGGGATGGGAGTGACGAAACAAAACCACGTCAACTACTTCAACAATTAGGTACGGAAATAATTCGTTTTAAGATTGATATGCTTTTCTTTGTTAAAAGAATTTGTTCGGATATTCAAGTTTATTCTTATTTTTTTGATTGTTTAACGATTAGTGATGCTAGGACAAAAACGGAAGTTGATGTTCCAAAAGAGAATTTTGATAATGTTATCGCCATTCATGTTGAAAGACCTAATTTTGATAACGGATTATCGGAAGAACAAAAAAATCACTTTACTGAAGTTGAATTAGATGATTATAATAAATATGATTATCGAATTATTAATGATGGTGATTTAGATAAATTAAAAGAAAGTGTTGAAGGTATTTTAATAGGTTTAGAAAATAAAAAAGGAGTTAGAAAATGAATATAAAAGATTTATATATTGATTTTTTCTTAGAAAAGGATCACAAATTAATTAATTCCGCATCAATTATCCCTGAAAATGATCCGACGTCATTATTTAATACTGCTGGTATGCAACCCCTTATTCCTTATTTAATGGGTGAGAATCACCCTTTAGGAACAAGACTAGTCAATTATCAAAAATGTTTTCGAACTAATGATTTAGATTCAATTGGTGATCCAACTCATCATACCTTTTTTGAAATGTTAGGTAATTGGAGTTTAGGTGATTATTTTAAAAAGGAAAGTATTAGTTGGAGTTTTGAATTTTTAACTAAACGTTTAAATATTCCCATCCAACAATTAGCGGTCACCGTTTTTAAGGGAAATGATTTTGTGGAACCAGATGATGAGAGTGCTAACATATGGATGAGTTTAGGAATGCCAAGAGAAAGAATTGCTTATTTAAGTGAAGAAGATAATTGGTGGGGACCGGCAGGTGAATCTGGACCATGTGGTCCAGATACTGAAATTTTTTATTGGGTAGGGAAAGAAAAAGCACCAATAATATTTAATCCTGAAGATAATCGCTGGGTTGAGATATGGAATAATGTCTTTATGGAATACAATAAAAAGCCTGATGGAACTTTTATTCCTTTAGAAAAAAAGAATGTGGATACAGGTATGGGCGTTGAAAGAATAACAGCTGTTTTAGAGGGTGTTGATGATAACTATAAAACATCGATTTGGAAAGAAGTTATCGAAGCCATTGAAAGAATCAGCCAAAAACCATATAATGAAGAAAATTATAAAGCCATGCGTATTATTGCCGACCATATTAGAGCTGTCGTAATCATTCTTGGTGACTATGCAAATATTGTTCCTTCTAATATTGATCAAGGGTATATTCTAAGAAGATTAATCCGAAGATCAATTCGATATTCAAGAGTCTTAGGTATAGACATTAATAGTGATTTTGGGATTGAATTAGCTCAAATTATTATTGATAAATATAAAAAATATTATCCTGAATTAGAAGTTAACCGTAATCAAATTATCAATGTTTTGACATCTGAAAAGAATAAATTTAGTAAGACAATTGAAAAAGCTCTAAAAGAATTTGAGAAAATCATTAATACTATTGAAAGTGATACGATTGATGCTGCTTTAGCTTTTAAACTATATGATACTTATGGGTTTCCAATTGAACTTACGATGGAAATGGCCGAGGAACATGATTTAAAAGTTGATGTTGAAGGATACCTTAAAAAATTTAAAGAACATCAAGAAAAATCACGTGCTGGCGCTATCCAAAAATTTAGAGGTGGACTTTCTAGTCATGGTGAAATGGATACTAAATATCATACTGCAACCCATTTACTTAATGCTGCTTTAAAAGAAGTATTAGGGGAACATGTTCATCAAAAGGGTAGTAATATTACACCAGAGAGAATGCGTTTTGATTTTAGTCATGATGCTAAAATGACACCTGAAGAAATTAAAAAAACCGAAGATTTAGTAAATCAATATATCAATGGGTGTTATGAAGTTACTAAAACAGAGATGACGAAGGATGAAGCGCTGTCGATCGGAGCTGAAGCTATGTTTATTGATAAGTATAGCGACATTGTCAATGTCTACCAAATTGGTAAAGTATCTAAAGAATTATGTGGCGGACCACATGTTAAAAACACTAATGAACTAGGTCATTTTAAAATAATAAAAGAAGAAGCAAGTAGTGCTGGTGTTCGGAGAATAAAAGCTATATTGGAATAATATAGCTTTTTCAATATATAATAGATATATCTATTATTTTATAATTTTAAGTAAAAAGATTGTCAAAAGGATTAATAAATGTTAAAATATAGGTGTATTATTATAAAGAGGGTGAAATGATGAAAGAGACAAAAGTTTATAATTCTGATCAATTTCAAGATGCTTTAATTGAATCAACTATGCGTGAAGTAGTTGAAATATTAGAGGAAAGAGGTTATGAACCAATTAATCAAATCGTCGGTTATTTAATGAGTGGAGATCCAGGATATATTTCTAGTCATAAAGAAGCTAGAAACAAATTGATGAAGTTTGATCGTACTAAAATATTAGAAGTTTTAGTTAGTAAGTTTATTAATAAATAATGCGTTATTTAGGACTTGATTTAGGAACTAAAACCTTAGGTCTATCAATTAGTGATGAAACTGGTACTATCGCAAGCTCTTTAAAAACAATTTACTTTGAAAATGAGGATTACGATTCCTTATTACCTATTTTAAAACAAATCATAGATGAATATCAAATAAAAGAATTAGTTTTAGGATTACCCAAAAATATGAATAATACAATTGGCGAAAGAGCTGAGACGACCTTAGCTTTTCAAAAAAAATTAGAAAGTTTTTTAAATATGACGGTAGTAATGATGGATGAACGACTATCAACTATATCAGCAACTAATTATTTATTAGAAGCAAATATGTCACGTAAAAAAAGAAAACAAAAAGTTGATAAAATTGCAGCCAACATTATTTTACAATCATATTTAGACAAAAGAAAAGGAGAAAATTAAATGAACGATGAAAAAATGACTTTTACCGTAGTTACTGATGATGGACAAGAAATTGAATGTGAAATTCTGTTTACTTTTGAATCTGATGAAACGAATAAGAACTATATGGTTTATACTGATAATACTGTTGATGAACAAGGAAATACGAAAGTATATGCATCAATTTATGATCCAAATGATCCTGAAACCAGATTAATTCCAATCGAAGATGAAAAAGAATGGAAAATTATTGAAACAATTCTAGAAGAATTACAAAATGAGGCAAAAGAAACCGTCGAAAGCGACGAGCAAGAATAGGGAACAATTAGGCTAATGCAAAGATTTGCGTCAATTGCCTTTTTTTTCGTAGTCTTTTTTGCCACAGTAATTACAGTAGG
The DNA here is from genome assembly GCA_028684735.1 of Bacilli bacterium. Classification (GTDB taxonomy): domain Bacteria; phylum Bacillota_I; class Bacilli_A; order RF39; family UBA660; genus UBA5364. The sequence continues at coordinate 3,965 of JAQUFI010000041.1, forward strand.
TTGTTTATCATATAATTATGGAATTGGAGCTGTAAGTAAAAAAGAAGAACCAATTCAATTTAGTGTTGGTTCAGGAAATACTTATTTAACTATTAGTTCAGACTTAAAAAAGAATAATTTAATCAGATCAGAATTAGCTTATAAAATATATATAAAAATATTTAAACCTAAAAATCTACAAACGGGCAATTACACTTTAAATGAGTCTTTAGGTGTTAAAGGTATTGTTGAAGTTTTAGAAAAAGGTAACAATAATAATCCAGATGCCATTACAGTTACTATTCCTGAAGGAAGACAAATCGAATATGCAGCTGAATTATTTGCCGAAAACACGAATAATACTAAAGAAGAATTGTTGACTTTATGGAATAGTGATGAATTTATTGAAAAAGTTATCGCAAAATATGATTTTGTTACTGATGAGGTGAAAGATAATCGTATTAGATATTCTTTAGAAGGATATTTTTTTCCATCAACTTATGAACTACAAAATGTTAATGTCGACGGTGAATATATTGCTTATAAGATGTTAGATCAAATGGAAAAGGTATTAAACAAATATAGTGCTGAAATAAAAAACAGTAAGTATAGTATTCATGAACTATTAACGATGGCTAGTATTGTTGAATATGAAGCTATTTTACCAGAAGATCGCCCAATGGTAGCTGGTGTCTTCTATAATCGCTTAGATATTAATAAACCACTCGAAAGTTGTGCAACATTAGGTTATGCGATTGGGGTCCATAAAAAACAATATTCTAAATCTGAAACTAAAACTAACTCCCCATATAATACTTATCCAAATAATGAATATGTAAATGGTTTTCCTCCAGGACCAGGAGGAATGCCAGGTGAAGGAAGCATTGCTGCTGCTATTAGACCAACTAGTCATGACTACTTGTACTTTTTAGCTAATGTTAATAATCCAAATGATAAAAAAACTTATTATTCAAAAACTTATGATGAACATTTAGCAAAGAAAGCACAATTTGGGTTATAAGATGTTAGAAAACATAGAAGATTATGCTAGAATAAATAAGATTCCAATTATGGAGAAGGATGGAATCGAATTTCTTATAAAATGTATAAAAGATAATAAGATTAGTACTATTTTAGAAATTGGTTCTGCTATTGGCTATTCAGCTATTCAAATGGCTTTAGTAAATAGTAATGTATTAGTTACAACTATTGAAAGAGATACAGATAGATATAATGAAGCAGTTAAAAATATTAAATATTTTAAATTAAATGATCAAATTGAAATTATTAATGATGATGCCTTTAAAGTTTTGATTGATCAAAAATATGACTTAATCTTTATTGATGCAGCTAAAGGTCAATATATTAAGTTTTTTGAAAAATTTAAAAATAATTTAAATGAAAATGGTGTTATTATTTCAGACAATCTTCATTTTCATGGTTTAGTAAATAGTAAAGAAAAAATAGAAAGTCGGAATGTTCGAGGGTTAGTAAGAAAATTAAGGAACTATATTGATTTTTTAAAGAATAATGAAGAATTCGATACAGAGTTTGTTGATATTGGTGATGGTATTTCAATAAGTAGGAAAAAGTAGTAATATCTGCTTTTTTTTGATATAATGTTTTAATTGATATAGAGGTGAAGTAGATGAGTAAAATAATTATATTACCCAGCAGCAATCAAACAAATAAAGAATGCGATGGTTATATTATAGGAATAAAAGGGTTAAGTGTTAATCTGCCAATTTATTTTGAATTAGATGAAGCAATATCTTTTATTAAACAAGTCAAAGATAATCATCAAGAAATATTTGTTTCTTTAAATAAGAATATGCATAATAATGATTTACCCTTTTTAGAAGAATTATTAGTAAAATTAAATGATTTAAAAATAAATGGTATATTATATTACGATTTAAGTATTTTTAATATAAGTAGAAGATTAAAAATAGAGAATGAACTAGTGTGGGCACAAGAACATCTAACAACTAATTATTTGACTTGTAATTTTTGGTATGACCGAGGAGTCAACTATGTTTATTTGGCTAGTGAAATTACGACTGATGAAATATTAGAAATAAGTGATAATACAAAAATGAAATTAATGGTACCAATATTTGGATACTTACCAATGTTTGTTTCTAAAAGAAACTTAGTAAAAAATTATTTAGAGACTTTTGAATTAGAAGATAACTCTAAAATCAATTATATAACTAAAAAAGATCAAGAATACCCAATCATTGATAATGAATTAGGAACAACTGTCTATTCATCACATATTTTAAATGGTATTCAAGAAGTATTAAAGATGAAAGATATTGATTATTTAGTTTTAAATAGTTTAAAGATTAAGGATTCTGATTTTAATGAAGTTATAAAGATGTTTAAAAATGTTAATGAAAATAATGTTTTGGAATATGATAATAAAATAAATACTATGTTTAAGACCAATCATGGTTTTTTATATAAAGAAACGATATACAAGGTGAAGAATAATGAATAAGATAATAAAAAAACCAGAGTTATTAGCACCTGCTGGTGATATTGAAAGATTAAAAATAGCTCTCCTTTACGGAGCAGATGCAGTATATATTGGTGGGTCGATGTTTGGTCTTCGGGCTAATGCCATTAATTTTTCAATCGATGAGATTAAAGAAAGTGTTACTTTTGCCCATGATTTAGGGAAAAAGGTATATGTTACTGTCAATATTATTTTGCACAACGAAGAAATAGATTTATTAGTAGATTATTTAAAAGAGTTAGATCGTATTGGCGTTGATGCAATTATTATTAGTGATCCAACGGTCTTAAGTTTAGCTAAAAAACATACTAATTTAGAAATTCATATTTCAACTCAACAATCAACTCTTAATTATGAAGCAATGCAGTTTTGGAAAAGTGAAGGTGCAACTCGGGTTGTTATGGGAAGAGAAGTAACTAAAGATGAATTAATTGAAATAAAAAATAAAGTTGATATTGAAATTGAATGCTTCATTCATGGAGCAATGTGTGCTTCTTATAGTGGACGATGTGTTTTAAGTAATTTCCTTACTAACCGTGATTCAAACAGGGGTGGTTGTAGTCAAATTTGTCGTTGGGATTTTGATTTGTTAGATGAACATCAAAAACCATTAAGAGGGGAAAAAGAATTTACCTTTTGTACGAAAGATTTATCGATGCTAAAATATATTCCCGATATGATTGATATAGGAATATCATCACTTAAAATCGAAGGACGAATGCGGTCAATTTATTATATTGCGACAATTGTTGATACCTATCGTCGGGTAATTGATGAATATTGTAACGATCCAGTAAATTATTCATATAATGAAAAGTATGAAAAAATATTAAGGAATTGTGCTAATCGTGATTCTGTACCCCAATTTTTTAATAATATTTATGATTGTCGTTGTCAATATTATAATGGTAGGGAAGAAGTATCAAATCAAGATTTTTTAGGAATTGTCTTAGCATATGATAAAAACACTAAATTAGCGACCATCGAACAACGAAATTATTTTAAAGTTGGTGATGAAATAGAAATATTTGGTCCCAACATGAATATTATTGATTTAATCATCAATAATATATGGGATGAAAACAATCAAGAAATAGATATTGTTAGACATCCAAGACAAAGAGTAAAAATTAAGATTGAAGATGAAGTCTATCCAAATAACTTAATTAGAGTCAAAAAATCTTAAATGACTTGACAAAATATTAAAAGCATAGTATCATTGTCTAGATTTAATTTTTGAATAAATACGAGGTGAGAAAAGAATGTCAAATTTAAAGGAATTTTATTTAACCGAAGAGGGGTTAAATGAGATCAAAGAAGAATTAGAACATCTTAAGTTAGAACGTCGACCTGAAATAATAAATAGTTTAAAGGAAGCTAGATCTTTTGGAGATTTAAGTGAAAATGCTGAATATGATGCAGCTCGTAATGAGCAAGCACAAGTTGAAAATAGAATTCAAGAATTAGAAGCTATGATTGAAAAGGCTATACTAATAAAAGAAGTTAATACTGATAATGTTTCAATTGGTACGAAAGTTAAAATTGAGTATATTGAAGATAAAGATACAGAAGTTTATTCAATTGTTGGTAGTAAGGAAGCAGATCCTTTTTTAAACAAAATATCTAATGAATCGCCAATTGCTAGAGCAATTATCGGATTAAAGGTCGGGGACATTGTAACAGTCGATAGTCCTAATGGCAAATATGATGTTAAAGTTGTAGAAATATTTTAATGAAATAGGAGACTATTTCATTTTTGCTTGTAAAAAAGTTTGAAATATTATATACTAATTAAGTGAATGGAGGATATTATGGAAAAAAACAATATTAAGGAAATTATAATAAAAATTGAAGGGCAAGAATGGGAAGATGCCTTAAATAATGCTTTTGAAAAAGCTAATAAGAAAGTTAAAATAGATGGTTTTAGAGAAGGTAAAGCTCCTAAAGATGTCTTTTTAAAGAAGTATGGTGAAGAATCATTATATATGGATGCTTCTGATTTGTGTTTGGATAGTGCTTATACGAAGATGCTTGAAGACAATAAAGAATTAGAAGTTGTTGCTCAACCTCAAATTGAGTTACTTAAGGTTGATCATGATGGATTAGAATTTAAATTTATCTTAACTTTAAAACCTAGTGTTAAATTAGGTAAATATAAGAATTTAAATATTAAACCAGAAAAAGTAGAAGTAACGAAAGAAGAAATCGATCAAACAATTCATGAAATGCAACATCGTTTTGCTGAAAACGTTGTTAAAGATGGTGCAGTAGCTGACGGTGATGTTGCCATTATTGACTTTGAAGGATTTAAAGATGGGGTTGCTTTTGAAGGCGGTAAAGGTGAAGATTATTCATTAAAGATTGGTAGCAACACTTTTATTCCTGGCTTTGAAGAACAATTAATTGGGATGAAAGTTAATGAAGAAAAAGATATTGAACTTACCTTCCCAGAGGATTATCACAGTGAAGACTTAAAAGGTGCAAAAGTTATTTTTAAAGTCAAAGTAAAAGAAGTTAAGGAAATAAAAATTCCTGAATTAGGTAAAGACTTTTATGAAGATTTAGGAATGGAAGGCGTTAATAGTCTTGAAACTTTAGAAGAACAAGTAGAAGCAACGATTAGAACAAAAAAGGAAATGGATTCAGAAAATGAATATATTGAAAGTTTATTGGAAACAGTTGCGAAAGAAGTTGAAGTTGATATTCCAGATGTTATGATTAAAGAGGAAGTAGATCGTATTTTAAGACAATATGAAGAAAACTTAAAAATGCAAGGTCTTACTTTAGATATCTTTTATCAATATACTAACTCTGATGAGGCTGCTTTAAGAGAACAAATGACAGAAGAAGCTAATAAGAGAGTTACTTATCGTTTAATGCTAGAACAAATCGCGAAAGAAGAAAAAATTGAAATTACACCTGAAACAGCTGAGGTAGAAGCTTCTGAACTAGCTAAAAAATACAATATGGAAAAAGAAGAATTTTTAGAAGCATTTGGTGGTGTTGAAATGATTAAGTATGATTTAATGATGAGACAAGCATTAAATATTATAAAAGGTGATAAATAATTACCTTTTTTTATTTTGTGATATAATATTTATAAAGAAGGTGACGTATGGTAATTGAAGTATTAGTTGAAATTAGAGCTAAGCAAATTGATAAAACATTCACTTATTTAGTACCAACTCATCTTGAATCCCAAGTTCAAGTTGGGATTAGGGTTTTAGTTCCTTTTGGTAAACAAGAATTAGAAGGATTTGTCTTAAAAATAGTTAATCATAAATCTTTTGAATATGAATTAAAAGAAATTATTGATATTGTTGATACAGAACCAGTTATTAATGAAGAGATGATGGAATTAGGTGAATACATTAGTAAAAAGGCTTTATCTAATTTAATTAGTGCTTATCAAACGATGTTACCGGCAGCTTTAAAAGCTAAAAAGAAATTAACTGTTAATAAGAAATATGTAAGCTATATTAGATTGGTTAATCATAGTTATCTTCCTAAAAATATTCAGCAACAAGAATTATTAAATTTAATCAAAGATAAAGAAGTATTAAAAAGTAGTATTAAATCCAATAGTTTAAAGACATTATTAAATAATGGTGTTGTTGAAGAAGTAAAATATGAAACATATCGTATGAATGATGACTATGAAATAGAACCATCTAATATTGTCCTAAACAATGAACAAACAAAAGCTGTTTCAACCGTTACTAATCATTTAAATACCTTTAAACCATTTTTGTTATATGGCGTAACTGGCTCTGGAAAGACAGAAGTTTATATGCATATTATGGAAGAAGTCTTAAAAGAGAAGAAAGAAATTATTGTTTTAGTTCCCGAAATCAGTTTAACTCCTCAAATCGTTGATCTATTTCGTAAGAGATTTGGTAATCAAGTGGCTATTTTGCACAGTCGATTAAATGATGGAGAAAAATATGATGAATGGCGTAAAATTGAAAGAAAAGAAGTATCGATAGTTATCGGAGCTAGAAGTGCTATATTTGCTCCCTTTACTAATCTTGGACTGATTGTTATTGATGAAGAACATACACCTTCTTATAAGCAGGAAAACACTCCTAAATATAATGCGATTGATATTGCTTTAAATAGAGCACAAAAATATCATTGCCCAATCTTATTAGGAAGTGCTACTCCATCAATTGAAAGTTATACTAGAGCTAAAATGGGTATATACGAACTTCTAACAATTAAAAAAAGAGTTAATAATAATTTGCCCCAAGTTGAATTAATCGATATGAAAGATGAAATTAAAAAGGGTCATCGAATTATTAGTAAAAAATTAAAAGATGAAATCAATTTATGTTTAGAGAGAAATGAACAAGTAATTATCTTATTAAATAGGAGAGGTTATTCAACTGTTATTACTTGTCATGCTTGTGGCTATACTGATAAATGCCCTAATTGTGATATCCCCCTTACTTATCATAAAACAACTAATAAAATGAAGTGTCATTATTGTAATTATGAGAATTCTAAATTAGTAACTTGCCCTGAATGTACATCCAAAGATATTAATCAATTTGGAATGGGTACTCAAAAATTAGAAGTAGAAATTCAAGCAATGTTTCCACAAGCCAAAACAGTTAGAATGGATTTTGATACAACAAGTACTAAAGGAGCCCATGAAAAGATTATTAATGCCTTTAAAGAAGAGAAATATAATATTTTAATTGGGACCCAAATGGTATCCAAAGGATTAGACTTTCCTAAAGTAACTTTAGTTGGAGTTGTTAATGGTGATGCTTCATTGAATATTCCTGACTTTCGAAGTGCTGAGAGAACCTTTCAACTATTAAATCAAGTAGCAGGAAGGGCAGGTCGAGCTAATCTACCAGGGTTAGTAATTATTCAAGGTTTTAATATTACCCATTATAGTATTACAACTGCTATGAATCATGACTATTTTAGTTTTTATAAGAAGGAAATGGAAATTAGATCACTCTTAAAATATCCGCCATTTTATAATTTAACTTTAATTAAAATAATGAGTTCTAATTTTGAACTAGGTATGAAGGAAAGCAACAAAATAGCAAGTTATTTAAAAAGCAAATTAAAGAGTGTTAGTGTTTTAGGCCCAGCTACTGCTAATATTCTTAAAATAAATAATATCTATCAAATACAAATAATTTTAAAATATAAAAAGAGTGAAGAACTTTTAAAAGAATTAACTTTAATCAAAGATAAATATCGAACAACTAGTAAAGTAAAAATTGATATTGATATTAATCCAATAAAATTATAAAATTTACTCTCCTTTTGATTATTTTAAACTTGCCAATGTGATATAATATTTTTAGACATGATAGGAGTGGTAAGATGACAAAAAACAAGGGTTTTACTTTAATTGAGTTAATAGCAGTTATTATTATTTTAGCACTATCTTAATCGCATCACCAATTGTGGTAGAGTTAATTGGTAACGCTAGAAAGAATGCTTTTGAAGAGATTGCCAGAGGTATAATTAGAAGTGGAGAAATAAGATATTCAAATGATATAATAGCAGGCAAGAGCGGGGCAGTCATTTATAAATATACTGATGGCATTGAATCTTCAAATGTTTCTGGTAAAAGTCTAAGTTATAATGGTAAAAAACCAGAAAATGGAACAATCATTGTTAATGAAAATGGTAACATTGGTATAGCGATTCATAATGGTGAATATTGTGCTATAAAAACGATAAGTAGTGATGAAATAATAATTACTAAAAAACCTCAAAAGGAATGTAATTATTAACCAAGTATAACATTTATTAATAATTTTGGTGGAGAAGGTTATTTTTATCATCATGATGTTGATGCTGCTAGTGATGGATATATTGTGGCAGG
>JAQUFI010000042.1 GCA_028684735.1 Bacilli bacterium
ATAATATTCGATACAACTTTTTTCATACATTCCTCCTATTATAATGGTATCAAAAAAATAATCTTTAAGCAATAAAAGAAAGAAGTTTTAGACTGATTATGTTATAATTGAAAGTGTAAGATGTATTAATATTTGTAAGGTAAGTTAAAAACTAGTATTAATTAAATAAATTGTTTGGAGGTTGCTGTATGATAAAAACAAAGGGCCTTTAGTTAGTATTATAATTACTACTTATAAAAGGCCTAATATGCTTGAATGAGCAATTAATAGTGTTTTAGTGCAAACATATCGTAACATTGAAGTTATTATCGTTGATGATAATGATGAAAATAGTTTATTTAGAAAAGAAACTGAAAAGATAATGGAGAAATATCAAAACAATAAAAAAATAAAATATGTAAAGCATAAAAATAATATTGGTGCATCATTAGCCAGAAATACTGGAATAAATGTCTCTAAAGGGGTATACATATCTTTTTAAGATGATGATGATGAATACTTGCCAGAGAAAATTGAAAAACAAGTAAATAAAATAAAAAATTGTGATCTAGATAATTTAGTTTTTATATATTGTCAGATGGAGTTATATGATGATAGAGGTAAATTAGTTGGAATAACTAAAAATCACTATCGGGGTAACGAAGAACCTTTCCAGGCTAATATGGTTAAATGTATAGCTGGACATCTACAATCTTAATAAAAAGAGATGTTATAAAAGAAATTGGTGGATTTAAAAAAATAAGTTCTGGTCAAGATTGGTGTTTTAGAAGTGTTAAAACAAGGATACAATATAGATTATATGCTAGATAGTTTAATCAAAGTTTATATGCATAATGATGAAATAATCACTACTAGGCCTAGTAAATTAAAAAGTATAAGTGGATAATTACTAGATATTAAGAAAAAATATTTATATAAATTAGATAAGAAACATCAGCAATTGGTTTTATATGAACATTATATGCAACTAGCACATCATTCAAAAAGAAAAAACCGAATTAATGCTCTAAAATATTATTTTAAAGCATTACATTATAAAAAAATGTGTTGTTTATTGGAAACCTATTTTTAACTACGAGAATAGTCAATAATATAAAAAGTTTTTTATTCAAATTCAAAAGATAAAATTAATTTTATCTTTGTTTATTCAGGAGGCTGTTATGACAATTGTACATAAGACAACTAAATCAGCATTAATAATTATTGTATTAACTCTAGGAAGTAAATTATTAGGGTTTATTCGTGAAACTTTAATAGCAGCAAAGTTTGGTTCTGGATCGGAGACAGATGCGTTTTTTATTGCCTTAACAGTAACTAGTTTAATTACTACTTTAATAATGACAGCTATAACGACAACTTTTGTCCCATTATTATCTGAAATAGAAACTAAAGAAGGTAAAAAAAGCAAGATTTATCATGTTAATAATATGTTAAATATTATAATAATTGCATCTATTGTTATGATGTTTTTAGCTTGGTTTTTATCTCCTCTAATTATAAAATTCATGGCTAGAGGTTTTGATGGAGAGCAGTTTAATTTAGCGGTCACTTTAACTAGAATTGGACTGCCAATAATATTGTTGAGTAGTTTGATAGGGTCATTGACTGGTTTTTTACATAGTGAACAAAGGTATAAATCATCAGCAGCTATAGGATTTCCATTAAACTTTATATATATCTTCTTTTTACTATTTTTGGCAACTTCATACGGGATTGTAGGACTTATGATAACTGCTGTTATTGCTACACTATCCCAAATTTTTATTCAAATTCCTGAAGCTAGAAAAGCTGGTTTTAGATTTAAGTTTGTCTTTGATATTAAGGATAAATATATTAAAAAGGTTTTTTTATTAAGTGTTCCAGTCTTAATCGGAGTTGCTGTTAATGATATAAATATTATTATAAATAAAACTTTAGCATCAAATCTGGTTAGTGGTAGTATTTCAGCTTTGAATTATGCTGATAAATTAAAGGGATTGATTTTAGGGGTCTTTGTTTCAGCTATTATTACAGTTATATTTCCTTTATTATCTGATGAGTTCAATAGTGATAATATTAAAGACATGAAGAAAATAATGAGGCGTGGAGTAAACCTTATTTTTTTGATAACGATTCCAGCTACAATAGGATTAGTTGTACTAGCTACTCCGATTATTCAAGTTGCCTTTGAAAGAGGTGCTTTTACACCTAATGATACAATTATGACAGCTTCGGCATTAGTCTTTTATTCACTAGGTTTATTAGCAGCAGCATTACGTTTACTACTTATAAGAGTATACTTCTCCTTACAAAATACTAGAACACCAATGTTGAATGGTATATTATTTGTTGGACTTAATATTATTTTAAATTTAATTTTGGTTAGATATATGGCTCATCGCGGGCTTGCCTTTGCGACTAGTATTTCTAATACAATTGCCACTTTATTGATGTTTTATGGTCTTAAAAGAGAAATTGGTTCTTTAGGTATTAAAGAATATATAACCGTTTTCATAAAAATTGGACTAGCTTCAATAATAATGGGATTAGTAATGTATATTGTTTATAATGTTTTATATAGTATCTTAGAGGTATCAATACTATCTAACTTCATATCTTTACTGGTAGCGATGGGGCTGGGTTTTATCATATATGGAATATTATGCTATTTATTTAAAGTAGAGGAAGTTAGATATATAGTAAAAAAGATTCGAGAAAGGTTTTTAACTTTATTTAAAAATAATTAAATATAATATAAAATATGTCATTATTGCTTATCAAGATTGTGGTATAATTGAAATTAGGTAGGTGTTAGGGTGTTAAATATTTATAAGACCAATAGTAATGGTAAGATTGAAAGTGTCAATAAGATAACAGATCATACTTGGATTGATTTAATAAATCCAACTAAAGAAGATATTAAAAGAGTGGTTAATGGTACGAAGATGTCAGAGCATCTAATTATTAAAATGCTTGATAAAGAAGAATTACCTCAAATTGAAGTGGAAGACGAAGCAACAATGATTGTTTTTGATGTTCCTTGTTTAGCAAAAAAAAGAAATACGGTGCATTACTCAACGATACCCCTTGGGATTATAGTTTATAAGAATTATTTAGTAACTGTCGCCCTTAGTGAAACAGAAATATTAAGGGAAATTAAAAACAATCAAATAAAAGATTTTGATATAACTAATCGAATTCATTCAATTATTCAATTATTACATCGTGTCTCAGTTTCTTATAATAAATATCTTAATATTATCAATCATGGTGTTGAATCACGAGAAAAGGTATTATTTAGATCGACTTCTAATCAGGATTTACTTAATTTAATGAATATTCAAAAGATTTTAGTATATTTTATTACTAGTTTAAAAGCCAATGAAGCTATTTTAGAAAGTTTAACTGAAGGTACAATTTTGGATTTATATGATGAAGATTTTGATTTGTTAGAAGATGCTCAAATTGAAAATAAACAAGGATTAGAAACAGCTAGTATTTATCATGAAATTATTGCTAGTTTATCTGATACATATGCGAACATTGTTACAAATAATTTAAATGATATAATGAAGTTTTTAGCTAGTATGACGATTGTTTTAAGTATTCCGACGATGATTTCTTCATTTATGGGTATGAATGTGCCTCTAGGAGAAATTGCTAACAATGATCATGCTTTAGCGATCATTGTTGTTTTTTCCTTATTTATATCCCTTATTGTAGCATTTGTGCTTAAAAAGAAAAATATGTTATAAAAAAAGAAGTCATATGACTTCTTTTATTGATTGCAATTATTTAATTAATTGTTTAGGCTCCTCATAATTTATATAATTATTTAGTTCATAATCATTAATAACCTCATTTTTAATTTGTTTTAATAATATTGGCCAATTTTTTTCACCACAATAGATATGATTCATATTTTCTTCTAGTGAACGATTAGGATTATAGTGCTTACTTTTAATGGCCCTATTTTTAATATCTAAGAAAGTCCTAACCATTCTTTCAGCACCAATTGAAGGTGTTTTAAAACTCATAACATAATATGAACCAGTCTTACTATTTCGAGCTCTAAGTCCTCCAAAATTGTTTTTATATACACAAGCTTTTGATTTACCATTCCCTGTTTCTAAACGATGAACAGCTAGCATCGTAGCTAAAGTGTCAACGTCTTGAATATCATAAACTTTGGCAAATTGTAATAATAACTTTTCTCGTTCTAATGGAGAAATATTTGTTACTTGAGGGGTTTTATCGATGCTGCTATGGTAAAATGCATCAGCTAAAGTTCGAATGATTCCAACTTCTTGATTAATATAATCATTTTTAATCGTTTCTTCATTTTCTTTAATTAAATCAAAAGCTGTAGTATAGTCAAGGCAATACATATCACTATATTTTTTAACGGTGTTCACAAATTGTTTTTGTTCAGCAGCTTTTTGTTCAATTTTTAATTGATTTTGCATTAGTAACAATTTTTCTGATTGACGTTCACGATACTGATCATAAGATTTAATAACTATTTCTTCTTTCGGTGGTGTAATATCATTTAATATTGTTGCTCCATTAATTGGTATTAATAGGCTTGAAGTAAGTACTGCACAACATAAAAACTTGTTGGCTAATAAAGCAGCCTTGTGGTTATTCTTTTCCTTTTGTAACTTTAAATTTTTAGTTAGTTGCTCATTATTAATGATTTTTTTAGATAATTGCTTATTAAGATTTTTAAAAACCTTATCATGATTTAGTTGTTGGTAATCATCAATTACAATTAAGTCATCATTTGTTTTTACAATCAATAAATTTTGGTGCCATCTTACCTTGTTGATTTTAACATCTAGTAAATGTTCAATTTGTTTGTTTGCTTCTTTATTTTTTTGTTCAATAACGTTCCACTCCCCGTTATCAAAAGCTTTAATGTGATAATAATATTCATTACCATTCTTTCCAATTATAATTCTTTTTTTCATTATTCACTCCCTTTCAAACAAACTCATATACTTTAACATGATAAAAAAATGATGTCAACCTTAATATTGAAAAAACAAAAAAAACTTGAATATCAAAAAAAGATTGACATATTTTGAAAATTAAGATACAATGTACTAGTCATTAATTATTTATAGTTAATGACTTTATTGGGGAATTGGCTCAGCTGGCTAGAGCATCTGCCTTGCACGCAGAGGGTCATCGGTTCGAATCCGATATTCTCCACCATAAGAAAACAAACCCTTATAAATTAAGGGTTTTATTATACAATTAATTATTTGGATAAAATTTAGGTAAGAATAATTACTCTAAATTATCTAAACCTTTAACTATTTATATTGACTATCATGGAATAAATAAGAATGCATTTTGAATGATACATCTTGTATTGATTCCTTCTACATCGTTTTTATTTTTGATATAATTATGCAGGAGGTTTTAACTATGACTAAAAAAGAATTTATGAATTATCTTAATAATGAACTTAAGGAACTACCACTAGAAAAGCAAAAATTAATCTTAGAGAAAATAAGAAAGGAATGGATTCCACAATATATTGAAGAAAAGTATAAAAATTATTCTTTTTGTAATAACTGTGGGAAATATTCACTTACTAAAAATAATAAAATTATCTCAAAAGAAAAAAACTTTATTGAACCTACTTATATCGATGCTGGCTATGGAGATGATGATCGCTATGGTGAAGTCCAATATTTAGTTGATTATTCTATATGCCCAATTTGTTCAAAAGAAAAAGAAGTTGGGAAAATATACGTTAAAACGCTTTGGGAAAAAGGTAAATATGACAGATAATTAATTGTTTTCTACCGATTTGACAAATAAAAATATTGAGGTATAATATTATGCACAAGTGGGGGAGTTTATGGTAGAAAAAATAGTTTTTGATCGTAATTTAATTAGACAAATAGTTAATGATAAGAATGTTAGTTTATTGTTTATTAAATATGATCCAGTAAATAAGAAAGCTTTTTATCGAACAGATACTTGTAAACAGTATGTTCCTATTTACTTTGAAAAGATCAAAAATATATAGTAGAAAGAAATGAAATTTATTTCATTTTTTTTGTGCTTTAATTGAATACTATTTAATAGGTGATAAGATGTTTTTTAGAATAATGGCTTTTTTAACTGGTTTTGGTTTAACTGTTATTGGATGTATATATATTATAAGCTATTTAAATTTAATGACACTTGGGTATAATTTTGGGGAATATGTTAAATTTATAAGTAGACAAATAGAATGCCTTTATGCTTTAATCGGTATTATTATCCTTTGCTTATCAATTTTTATACCAGGAGGTAATAATGATGAATTATATATACGATATTTTAATTAATTTTAATTATAATTTATATGAATTTTATGATTGGAATAAAGAAGATAATATTATAAATGTTAAAAGTGTATTGATATTTAAAATCAGAACTGATGATTTAAATAAAATAACCAATAATATAATTAAAGTTGATGAGAAGTTTTTAAATAGGATTAGTAATAAAACAGAATATTTTAGTCGAAAAGCCATTGGTAAGATTAAATATGCTTGTCTTTTTAGTGATGGAATTGATGTGGTAGCACTAAAATTCAGTAGTAATGGTGAGAGTGTTGGAATAAGTAAATTAGTTATTGAGGAGGAATTAGAAATAATTGAAGTTATTGATTTGATTAAAGATATTGATTTTAGTTATGAGATTATTAAAAAAAGGGAAGGATTACCTTTTAAAACAAGAAAGGAAATCAAAGATAAAAATGATATTGTTAAAGAGGTTAATCAGATTGATGATTTAGAAAAATTAAAATATTTATATTTTGAATGTTTTAATGAAGAGGAAGAAAAGAAAGAAATTATTTTAGAAAAATTGCTTGATGAAAGTAATTTGGATAAGAATTTAAATAAAATAAAGGAGATATTAAAATTAGTAAGTATAAAAACAACTTATTAATAAATAATAATATTAGGAGGAGAATATGAGAAAAGTATTATATTTATTAGGGATGTTAGTCTTTTTAACAGGATGTAATTTTATGA
Source organism: Bacilli bacterium (assembly GCA_028684735.1). Classification (GTDB taxonomy): domain Bacteria; phylum Bacillota_I; class Bacilli_A; order RF39; family UBA660; genus UBA5364. The sequence continues at coordinate 7,020 of JAQUFI010000042.1, forward strand.
CAACTTTAAGTAATACTCCAACTAGGCGAGTTGAACAATTTTTATCTAAATATCAAAAGTTAGATAAATCAGTTACTGATGATTTAGATGGTGTTATTGCCGAAGAGGTTAACTTTAATATAAAACAAAGAAAAAAGTATCGTGATATTATGGAGAATAACTATCAGAAATTAAATTATAAAGTTAAAGAAGAGCAAATCGATGGGGATAATGCTACAGTAATGGTGGAAATAGAAGTAATCGATGCTTATAAGATAATGAAAGATGCAGAATTATATTTAGGTGACAATCCTGATGAATTTGTAGATAATAATGAATATAGTGCTAGTAAATTTATGGATTATCGATTAAATAAATTAAAAGAAGCTAAAGAAAAAGTAAAATATACATTAGAGTTGACTTTGACTAAGATTGATGACGAATGGGTTGTCGATGAGTTAAGCCAAGATGATGAAGATAAAATAAATGGAATGTATGAATACTAAGGACTACTTTAGTCCTTTTTTTCATATACTTTTTTAGGTGATTTGATGAAGAAGATAATAATTATATTAATTTTATTATTGATTCCTTTTGAAGTATCGGGTTTAGAAAATGCGACAGCTGTTATTGTGATGGATCAAGATAGCCATCGAATTTTGTATTCTAAAAATATTCATCAAGTAAGAAGCGTTGCTTCGATTAGTAAAATAATGACGGCTCTTTTAGCTGTTGAATCGGGTAAGTTACAAGACGAAGTCTTAATTGGTGAAGAAATAAATGGTTCCTATGGTTCAGGCATTTATATTAAAGAAGATGAGTTAATTACCTTAGAGTCTTTAGTCTATGGGTTAATGCTTAGAAGTGGGAATGATGCAGCACTAGCTATTGCTCATTATGTTGGTGGTGATGTTGATAAATTTGTTGAATTGATGAATGAAAAAGCTAAACAAATAGGAATGAAAAATACGACTTTTAATAATCCTAGTGGATTAGATGAAGATAAGGGTAATTATTCAACAGCTTACGATATGGCAATATTAACTAGCTATGCGATGAAAAATGATCTTTATCGGAAGATTATAGAGACTAAAAAATATAAAGTTAAAACTAATTTAAATTATTATAGTTGGACTAATAAGAATAAATTATTGTATTTATATCGATATGCAACTGGAGGTAAAACAGGATATACTGAAATAGCTAAACGTACTTTAGTAACTACTGCTTCTAAAAATAATCTTAATTTAGTAATTGTTACTCTAAATGATGGAGATGATTTTAATAACCATATGAACTTATATGAAGAGTATTTTAATGAGTATCAGGGTTATACCATCTTACACAAAGGTCTTATCCCTATTGATTTAGAAACCTATTATCCAAAAAACAGTTTATATCTAAAAAAGGAATATCGTTATCCATTAAATGAATCAGAAAAAGATAATGTTGTTATTGAATTCAAATTAATTAAAAAAAAACAATATCGTGATGGCAATAAGGTGGGAAAAGTTCATGTGAAGCTTGGTGATAAAGTGTTATATCGAGATGATATCTATATTCAAATAAAAAAGAAAAAGATTGATGTATTTAATTTAATTGTTAAGTGGTTGACCAATGATAAATAAATTATGGGGTTTTTTTATAATCATTGGGATAGTTGTAGGTATTTTAAGTAATCAAATTGATAGTATCAATCGTGAGATGTTAAATAGTGCTAAAGTATCTTTAGATATGGTTCTTCAAATTTTTCCAGTCTTAGCTTTATGGTTAGGTATTATGAATATTGCCAAAACTGCAGGTGTTATCAAGAAATTTGCCGAATTTTTATCTCCTCTTTTAGGAAAGTTATTTCCTGAAATTCCAAAAAACCATGAAGCTTTAGGTTATATAGCATCTAATATTATCGTTAATATGTTTGGGTTAGGAAGTGCTGCAACTCCTGTTGGATTAAAGGGAATGAGGTTACTCAATGAATTAAACGATCGAAAAGACGAGGCATCGCGCAGTATGATTACTTTTTTAGTTATCAATACAAGTGGGGTAACAATTGTTCCTACAACTATTATATCGTTAAGAATGTTGCATGGCAGTAGTAAACCTACGGAAATTGTTTTAGCTTGTGTTGTTGCTACTGTAATTTCTACTTTCTGTGCAATTATCATCGATAAAATATTTGCTAGGAGGAATAAAAAATGCTTGAAATAATATCTGGTTTAGTTATTCCTCTAATTGTATTGGCTGTTATTGTTTATGGAATCAAAAAGAAAGTTGATATCTATGATGTCTTTATTGAAGGGGCAAAAGAAAGTTTTGAATTAGTGCTGACAATATTTCCCTATATCTTAGGAATGATGTTTGCTATTAATTTGTTTTTAAACACTAATATTCTTTTTAACATTACTACTTTCTTAAAACCTTTCTTTGACTATATTAATATGCCAGTCGAAGTGTTGCCGATGGCTTTGATGCGTCCAATATCTGGTAATTCATCACTAGCTCTTTTAAATAATTTATTAAGTACTTATGGACCAGATAGTTTGATTGGTCGCATTGGTTCTGTTATTCAAGGTTCTAATGATACAACTTTATATGTTTTAACACTTTATTTTGGAAGTGTCGGTGTTAAAAAGATTAGATATGCCCTTTGGGCAGGCTTGTTATCTGATTTATGTGGTATTATAATTAGTGTTATTGTAGTTAACCTATTATTTTAATTATTGCTTTTAATTATTGATTAAAGTATAATTGAATTGGTGATATAATGGAAAGATTACAAAAAGTAATTGCTAATAGGGGTTATTGTTCTAGACGAAAAGCTGAAGAATTAATTTTACAAAAAAAAGTTAAAGTTAATGGTGAAGTAATTAGTGAATTAGGTGTTAAAATAGATGACAATGCGATGATTGAAATAGAAGGTCAAATCATTGTTAGAGAAGAAAAAGAATATATTTTACTAAATAAACCTCGTGGTGTCGTAACGACAACGAAAGATGATAAGCATCGTGAAACAGTATCTGATTTAATTGTCACCGATAAGCGTCTTTATCCAGTTGGAAGATTGGATTATGATACAACGGGTGCGCTACTGCTTACGAATGATGGCGAATTAACAAATTTATTATTACATCCTAAAAATGAAATCGATAAAGTATATATTGCAAAAGTAAGGGGTTTATTAACAAGTAAAGATATTGCCATCTTAAAGTCAGGTGTTATTATCAATGGTGTTAAAACAGCTAAGGCAAAAGTAAAAGTTAAAAAATTTGATAAAAAAAATAAGACAACGATTGTAGAAATTACGATTCATGAGGGTAAAAACCATCAAATAAAAAATATGCTTATGGCAGTTGGTTATGAAGTTCTAAAGTTAAAAAGAGAAAAAATTGCTTTTCTAGATGTTAAAAGTCTTAAATCTGGTGAGTATCGTTATTTAACAATTAAAGAAGTAAAACAATTATATAATTTAGTTAAAAATAAATAAAACAGTATTTTAAATACTGTTTTTTATTAAAAAAGAAGTAATATTACTTCTTATTCATTTTCTTCGATGACGATCGCATCAGTTGGGCAACTATCAGCAGCCTCCTTGACATCATCTTCTAATTCTTCAGGTACTTCATCTACCACAACTTCTGATATACCTTCATCATTTAATTTAAAAACTTCATCTGTAATGGCTTCACAAGCACCACAACCGATACAATCTTCTTTAACTATTTTTACACTTTTCATTTAGACAGCCTCCTTACATCATTATAGATAAATATCATTAAAAAATCAAGTAAATGTTTTAAAAAAAATTAAAATATGATAGAATTATAATGAGGTGATGTTATGACAAGTAGGATGGGTAAATATTATCGAACAAATACTGAAAATAATAATCGAACATCTAAAAATCAAAAACTATATGAGACCCTCTATAGTGATAATGACTATGATGACATTGATAATGCAGTAACAAAACCTTTACCAGATAAAATTGATATTGAAAAAATAAGAGAATTATTAAAAAAAGATGAAGATAAAAACAGTCATCGAACTCCTATTATAAAGGAACCAGTATTGGAATATCCTGATTCGTGGGATGAAGATAAAAATTATGATATTCGGGATATATTAGATAAAGCAAGAGTAGAGAGAGAAAGTGAACCTACTGCACATCGTAGTATAAAAAATACTGATTATAATATATCAAAAGGTATTAAAGTTGATGAATATCAAAAGCAGATGGAAGAAGATGCTGAAGAATTAAAAGAATTAATTAATACGATAACGAGTACTAGTCTATTAAATAAAATGGGGGACAGAGAATTAAGTTTAGAATTGTTAAATGATTTAAGATCAAATACCATGATTGGTGAATCAGAGTCGATCAAAGCCCTCATCGAAGAAGAGACAAATGTGGTTGAAGAAGAGACTAAAGAACTTGATAAAAGTTTTTATACTTCAAGTATGAACTTGCTAGATAAGGATTTAGTTAACTTAGATGATATTAATACATCGATTGAACAAAACAATCGTTTAATTACAATTGTCCTAGTAGTATTAATTGTCGTTATTGTAATGGTTACAGCTTATGTTTTCTTTAATTTATTATTAAAATAATAAGATAAATAGTAAGATAGTTATATTTAATTATCTTACTTTTTTGATACCCATTATGATATAATGAAAATGGTGAAATTATGTATCAAATAGGAAATGTGAAAATTAAAAATCGAGTTGTTTTAGCCCCAATGGCAGGGATTAGTAATAGTGCCTATCGAACGATTATTAAAGAAATGGGTTGCGGGTTAATTTATGCTGAAATGGTTAGTGATAAAGCAATTACATATCGTAGTAAAAAAACAATTGATATGCTATATATGAAAGAAAGCGAACGACCAATTGCTCAACAAATATTTGGTTCAGATGTTGAATCTTTTGTTAAGGCAGCAGAGTTCATATATGAATATATGAAACCGGATATCATTGATATCAACATGGGTTGTCCTGTACCTAAGGTAGCAGTTCGCAGTCAAGCTGGGAGTGCCTTATTAAAAGATCCAGATAAAGTATATGAAATTGTTAAGAATGTTGTTCAAAGTGTGCCCGTTCCTGTAACAGTTAAAATAAGAAGTGGTTGGGATAGTAATTCGATTAATGCTGTTGAAATAGCAAAAAAATGTGAACAAGCAGGGGCTAGTGCCATTGCTGTTCATCCTCGAACTCGTAGCCAAGGTTATAGTGGTGATGC
>JAQUFI010000106.1 GCA_028684735.1 Bacilli bacterium
AATGTAACACGATCAGCACCTAATGATGGTTCAATGACATATGGAATATATTTTTGATTAGTTTCAGGATCTAAATAACTCATATCTTGTTTAGAAAAAGTTTGATGTTGTTTTAAATCATAATCAGTTCTCGAAGCAATCCCCCATAATTCTCCAAAACCAAATGGAAATTTATATTCAATATCAGTTGTAGCATTACTATAGAAAGATAATTCTTCAGCTGAATGATCACGCATTCTTAAATTTTCATCTTTAATTCCTAAATCGTGAAGCCATTTCATAGAATAATCCTTCCAATATTTAAACCATTCTAATTCAGTACCTGGTTTACAGAAAAATTCTAATTCCATTTGTTCAAATTCACGAGTTCTAAAAGTAAAATTACCTGGTGTAATCTCATTACGAAAACTCTTACCTACTTGCGCAATACCAAATGGTACTTTAAGACGCATTGAACGACTAACACTTAAGAAATTTGTAAATATACCTTGTGCTGTCTCAGGTCTTAAATAAATAGTATTAGTTGCATCTTCAGTTACTCCTTGAAAAGTTTTAAACATTAAATTAAATTTACGAATTTCAGTATAATCTAACTTTCCACATTTAGGACAGACAACATTATTTTCTCTAATGTAGTTCATCAATTCATCGTCATTCATTGCTCCAGCATCAACTGAATCAGTAAAATCTTCCACTAATTTGTCCGCACGATGTCTAGTTTTACAATGTCTACAATCTATTAATGGATCATTAAAAGTTGCAAGATGCCCACTAGCTTCCCATACTTTAGGATTCATTAATATTGCTGCATCCATACCAACATTATATTTACTCTCTTGAACAAACTTTTTAAGCCAAGCTCGTTTAATATTATTTTTAAGTTCAACTCCTACTGGTCCGTAATCCCAAGTATTTGCTAAACCTCCGTAGATTTCACTACCTTGAAAGATAAAACCATATTGTTTACATAAATTAACTAACTTTTCCATTGTAATATTACTCATATTATTCCTCCTAATTAACAAAAAACTTTTAGAGTTGTAGGGACGATATCTCGCGGTTCCACCCTACTTATTCTAAAAGAATCAACTTTAAATATATTGCTCCGGATTTCCACCCCATCATCGCATTGATAACTCCATTATAACAATTATTTTTTATTTGTCAATAGTTCTATTTTTAGATTTAACTTTATTATGATTATCTTATGATAATGTCTTAAGTATTATCTTTAGAAAATGTCTCACTTATAATATAATATGTCACTGAGGTGACGTGAATGAGAAAGGTCGAATTAAGAATGAATGAAAAAGAAAAATATAATATAATTAAAAACCTTGTAGACAATAATGGTAATAAAAATACTGCTGCTCTCAAATTACATATATCCAGAAGACAAGTTGATCGTCTTATTATTAAATATAAAGAGAATGGCAAATCTAGTTTTGTCCACGGTAATCGTGGGCAAGCACCCACTAAAGCGCTAGATAAGTCAATCTCTGAAAACATTATACTACTTTATCAGAATAAATACTATGATTGTAATTTTAATCATTTTAAAGATCTATTAAAAGATAGAGAAAATATAGATGTTTCTTATAATTTTATTTATGAACATCTTACAACTAATGGAATATATTCTCCTAAGATTAGAAAAGCAACTAGAAGAAAAATCAAAAAAACTGAATTGTTATTAAAAAAAGAAAATCAAACTAAATCAAAAAAAGATATTGAATTAATGATTAACCATTTAATGGACTTAGAAGATTCTCATCCTAGGCAAGAAAAACCTAAATACTTTGGAGAAGTTATTGAAATGGATGGTTCTATTCATTTATGGTTTGGACAATCAAAAACTTGTCTTCATCTCGCTATTGATTTATGCACTGGTACTATTGTAGGCGGTATATTTGGGAACCAAGAAACTCTTAAAGGGTATTATACTGTTTATAAACAAATACTTGAAAAATACGGTATTCCACTACTATTTAAAACAGATAATAGAACGGTATTTAATTATGAGTCTTTAAGTAAAGATAAAAGAACCAGTGATAAAGACGTTTTAACGCAATTTGGTTATGCTTGTAGTGCTTTTGGTACTGGTTTAGAAACAACCAGTGTATCTCAAGCAAAGGGCACTATTGAAAGAGCTAATGGAACTTTTCAAGGTAGGTTAGTACAGGAACTAAGAATTGAAGGGATATCAAATATAGAAGATGCCAATGACTATTTAGTTAATAAATTTATTCCTAATTTTAATAAATGTTTTGCTTTAAACTATAAAAAATATCCAAGTGCTTTTGAAGACTCTCCAAATACTAATAAAATAAATTATACATTGGCTATTCTTTCAATAAGAAAAATTGATAATGGTAATTCAATTAAATTTAAAAACAAATACTACCAACCATATGATTCTACTAATAATTTAATATGTTTCAAACCTCATACAGAATGTTTAGTAATTGAAGCTTTTGATGGTTCTATTGTGGTTACAATCGATGAAAAAGTATATCAATTAAAAGAATTAAAAAAGCATAAAAAAATATCCGTCAATTTAAATGAAGTTCTAGGAAATGTTTCAAAAGAAAAAAGAATATATATTCCACCAATGACACATCCATGGAAGGCTACTTCTTTCAAAAAACAGTTACAAAAAGCACATACAAATCATGTATATGCTTAACGCTTATGTTTAGAAATTTTTGAGACATTTTCAAAAGTTATTGACACTAAAATATTACTTTTGTTGGCTTTTATTCATTCTATAATGAAACTGGAATTAATTTCAAAAAATAAACTATAAAATTAAATTTATATAATTTCATATAAAAAGTTCAAGTAATCGGCTATAATTATAATTAGAAAAATCAATTATAGAA
>JAQUFI010000043.1 GCA_028684735.1 Bacilli bacterium
ATATGGAAAGTGATAATCTAAAAGAAATGCTAAAATTTTTAAACATTATTTTAAATGAACAAAAATATGCAGAAGATAAAGGTTTAATAAAAAAAACAAGTGATGAAATAAGTGATTTATTAGTTGATGAGAATCAAATGAATGATACTACTTTAGAACTTATTAAGCATAATATAAATTATTTAGATAGAAAATATGATGATTTATATGATTTAACAAATTTATATGATCCAATATATATTAGTTATAAAAAACAAATTCATAATAAATATGTTGCGGAATTAAGGAAAAAAAATAAACAAAAGAGGGAGGGTAATTAACTTGTCAAAGTTCGATTATGATAAAGTAAAAGATATGGAATATGACCCTAGTAGAGATAGATATATAGGGAAAGACGGAAGTGAATTAAAAGTCACACCATATTCAGATGGTTCTGGATATAAGTATGATTATTATGATAGTAGTACCTATGGAAACTCTTCTCATAGTTCTACACATGTTAAATCGGATTTAAATGAAAATTGGAATAGAACAGATAATGATAGAGATAATGGTACTCAAGAAAAAAGTTCTGGAACTGGGTGTTATTTAACATCAGCATGTATGAAAAATTACAATAAATTATTTAATGATAATTGTGAAGAACTTAGAGTTCTTAGATGGTTTAGAGATAATTTTGTATCTAAAGAAGATATTGAACACTATTATCCAGTAGCTCCAATTATAGTAGCTGCTATTGAAAAAGATTCAAATAGGGAAGCAACCTATAATTACATATATGAGAATATAATTAGTCAATGTGTAATAGCAATAAAAACTGGTGATTATGATTATGCATACAAAAGATATAAAACAAGCGTATTAGCATTTGAAGAAGTATATGCAAAAAAAGAACTTCAAAAAAGATTAGTGAAAGTACTTAGAAAAGTTAATAATTCTAATTATGGATAATTGAATAAAAGGGTATTTGGTATTCTTCTTGAAGGAAACATTAATATCCTTTTTTTGTATGTGATATAGTTCCTAATTTGATAATTTTTTAAATTTACTATATTTCATCATTTTAATGTCGGATTTAAACTATAAATTTAAGTATATTTTTTTGTATAATTATGATTCATTTTAAATATTAATTTGGTTTAAATACTATGGTAAAATGCCTTTTAATGGTATAATTAATTATGAGAGGTAGTGATACTAATGAATAAACAACAATTAGCTTCAAAAATATGGGAATCTGCAAACAAAATGCGTTCAAAAATTGAAGCAAACGAATATAAAGATTATATTTTGGGTTTTATGTTTTATAAATTTCTATCTAATAAGGAAGTAATGACATTAAAAAGCATGGGATTATCAAATGAAGATATTAAGTCCGATGTTAATGAAGAAAATGGAAGATTAAAATCAGTTCTTCAAGAAAAAAATGGATATTTTATTTCTTATAGTAATTTATTTTCAACTTGGATTGAAATGAGAAATGATTTTAATATTTCTAATGTAAGGGATGCTTTATCTGCTTTTAGTAGATTAATTAATAACACACATAAAAAAGTTTATGATGGGATTTTTAAAACTTTAGAAACAGGTTTAAGCAAATTGGGTGATACATCAGATAGTCAAACAAAAGCTGTTAAAGATTTAATATATTTAATAGATGATATACCAATGGATAATAATCAAGATTATGATATATTGGGATTTATTTATGAATATTTAATTTCTAATTTTGCAGCAAATGCTGGTAAAAAAGCCGGGGAATTTTATACACCTCATGAAGTATCTTTATTAATGTCTGAAATAATTGCAGAACATTTAAAAGATAGAAAACAGATAGAAATATATGACCCAACTAGTGGTTCTGGTTCGTTGTTAATTAATATAGGTAAAACAGCTTCAAAGTACATTAAAGAAGAAAATAAAATTAAATATTTTGCACAGGAATTAAAGCAAAATACATATAACTTAACAAGAATGAATTTAGTTATGAGAGGTATTATTCCTGATAATATTTATACAAGAAATGGTGATACTCTTGAAGACGATTGGCCATATTTTGATGAAAAACAAGCATATCAGCCATTGTTTGTAGATGCTGTAGTATCAAATCCTCCATATTCACAAAACTGGGATTCAACAGATAAAGAAGCAGATGCTAGATTTAAAGAATATGGATTGGCACCAAAGTCAAAAGCTGATTATGCATTTTTATTACATGACTTATATCATTTAAAGAGTGATGGAATAATGACTATAGTTCTTCCTCACGGAGTATTGTTTCGTGGAGGAGAAGAGGGAGAAATAAGAAAAAATCTTATTGAACATAATAATATAGATATAATTATAGGATTACCTGCTAACATTTTCTTTGGTACTGGTATTCCAACAATAATCATGATATTAAGAAAAGATAGAGAAAATACCGATACATTAATAATAGATGCATCTAAGGGATTTATTAAAGAGGGAAAAAATAATAAACTTAGATCTTCTGATATTAAAAAGATTGTTGATACTGTAATTGATAGACAAAGTATAGAAAAGTTTTCTAAAGTTGTAACAAGAGAAGAAATAAGAAATAATGATTACAATTTAAATATTCCTAGATACGTAGATTCTAGTGAAGAAATTGAAAAATATGATATTTATTCAATAATGAATGGTGGTATTCCATCAGAGGAACTAATTAAGTTTGATGAATATTTTAAAGTTTTTCCAAACTTAAAAGATGAACTTTTTAAAAAGGTCAATGACTCATATTATGAATTAAATGTAGACGATTTACATGAATTTATATTTAATCATAACGATATTAAAAACTATCAAAATATTTATAAAGAACAATTTGAAAATTTTGATGAATATTTAAATGATGAATTAATTAAAAATATGGATTTAGTAGATATATCTGAAGAAGAAACTAAAATTGCTAATGCTCTATTTAATAGAATTGAAAATTTACCATTAGCAAATAAATATACTTCATACCAAATACTAGATGACATATGGAATGATATTTCAGGGGACTTAGAAATTATCATTACTGAAGGTATTGAAGCATGTAATAAAATTGATCCTATAATGGAAGTTAAGAAAAAAGGGAATAAAGAAACAGAAGTACAAGTTGGAGTAAAAGGCCGTATAATTCCGTTAGAATTAGTAATCGATTATAAACTTTCTAATTTAAAAGACAATATAACTGAAAAAGAAAATAAACTATTTGAGATTGAATCAAGAATAAGTGAAATATTTGATAGTTTAACCGAGGAAGAAAAGTTAGAAATAGACTCAGCATTAACTGATGATAATGATGCTTTCATTCCAAAAGAAATAGTTAAGAAAGCAAAAGAATTCCTAAAAAATGAATTAATGGAAGGCTCAATTGAAAAAAAAGTTATAGAAGTTAATAATTTATACGATGAACAAAAGAAATTAAATAAACAAGTTAAAGATGGTAATGAAGCTATTGAAATAGAAGCACAAAAGGAAATTGAAAATTTAACTTATGAAGAAATTTGTGAATTATTAAACCAAAAATGGATTGAACCAATTATTAAAGGCATTGATAAACAAATAAATGATATAATTAGTGATTTTTCTAAACAAATTGAAAAGTTGTCTAATAAATATAATCAAACGCTAGTTGATATTGATGAAGAAATCAAAGAATCTAAAAAGCAACTTTCAGAAATGATAAATGAACTTACTGGTTCTGAATTTGATATGAAAGGACTAGAAGATTTTAAATCTCTATTAAATGGTGATTAATATGAATAATAATACACCAAAAATAAGATTTAAAGGATTTAATGACGCTTGGGAACAGTGTAAGCTAGGTGAAGTTGTAAATTTCAAGCAAGGAATACAGGTTGATTTAGAAAAACAATATAGTAATCCGTTTAAAGATAGTATAAGATTTATAAGAATCGTAGATTACACTCAAAATACAAATGACAAAAGATATATTAAAAAAGTTGATAATGCTAATTATGTTAATATTGATGATGTTGTAATGGTGAGATATGGAGCAACTGCTGGTTTTGTATCATATGGAATTAAAGGAATTATTGCAAATAATATGTTTACTATCAATGCGGAAAAATTAAATAAGAAGTATCTTTATACCTATTTGAAAATGGATAAAATATATAAACAATTAAATTTAAGTAATGGTTCATCTGCAATGCCAGCTTTGAATTTTGGTATAGTAAAAGACATAATTATTTCATACTCAAATGAATCTGAACAATCAAAAATAGGATTGTATTTTAATAAATTAGATACCCTTATCACCCTTCATCAACGTAAGTATGATAAGTTAGTTAATGTGAAACAAGCTATGTTAGAAAAAATGTTTCCAAAAAATAATTCAAATATTCCTGAAATAAGATTTAAAGGATTTAATGACGCTTGGGAACAGCGTAAGTTAGAATCATTAATAATTAAAGGTGGGTCTGGTGGTACTCCTACATCAACAAATGATAAATATTACAATGGAGATATTAATTTTCTTGGAATAAGTGATATAACTAATTCTGATGGAAATATTTATAAGACAGAAAAGAAAATTACACAGTTAGGTTTAAATAACTCTGCTGCATGGATTGTACCAGCTGATTCTATTTCGCTAGCAATGTATGCAAGTGTTGGTAAATTAGCCATTTTAAAGGTAGATTCAGCCACATCTCAAGCATTTTATAATATGGTTTTTGATGAAAAGTCTACTAGAGATATTGTATTTCATAGGTTAAGTTTGGCAAATATTATTAATGAGTGGGACTCTTTAATATCCACTGGAACTCAATCAAATTTAAATGCTGATAAAGTAAAAAAATTCGAAATAATTATTTCGTCAAATATAAATGAAAACAAAAAAGTAAGTGAATTTTTAAATAATTTAAATAACCTTATCACCCTTCATCAACGTAAGTTAGATAAATTAAATAATGTAAAGAAATCTTTATTGGATAAAATGTTTGTATAGGAAGGATGATTTAAATGTATAGCGATGAATTAGTTTTCGAACATGATTTTGTTGAAGCTTTAAAGCAAAATGGTTGGACTGATGGCGTGTTAAATCATCCAACAGAAAAGGATTTAATTGATAACTGGGCAAGAATATTATTTGAAAATAATAGACAAAAGGACAGATTAGGAGATTATCCTTTAACAGATACTGAAATGCAACAGATCATAGAAAATATAACCGCCTTAAGAACTCCATTGAAATTAAATAGTTTTATAAATGGAAAAACAATAAGCATTATAAGAGATAACCCAAATGATGTATTGCATAAAGGAAAAGAAATTAGTTTAAAAATTTATGATAGAAAAGAGATAGCTGCTGGTCAATCAAGATATCAAATTGCAGAACAACCTATATTTCAAAAGTCTTCTCCTATATTAAATAGCAGAAGAGGAGATGTTATGCTTTTAATTAATGGAATGCCTCTATTTCATGTTGAATTAAAGAAAAGTAACATTTCAGTAAAACAAGCAACCAATCAAATAGAAAAGTACGCGCATGAAGGAATATATAGTGGAATATATAGTTTAGTTCAAATTTTTGTTGCAATGACTCCTGAAGAAACAGTGTATTTTGCAAATCCTGGACCAGACGGTTTCTTTAATCCAGCATTCTATTTTCATTGGGAAGATTTTAATAATGAGATAATTAATAATTGGAAAGATTTAACTAGAACTTTATTATCTATTCCAATGGCACATCAATTAATAGGTTTTTATACAGTAGCAGATGATACTGACGGTGTTTTAAAAGTTATGAGAAGTTATCAATATTATGCCGCTAATAAAATATCAGATGTTGTGTCTAAGACGGATTGGACAAATCCAAATATTAGAGGTGGATATATTTGGCATACAACTGGATCAGGTAAAACAATGACTTCATTTAAGTCAGCACAATTAATTGCTAATTCAAAAGATGCAGATAAAGTTGTATTTTTAATGGATAGAATTGAATTAGGTACTCAAAGTTTAAGTGAATATCAAGGTTTTGCTGACAATAAAGATGACGTAGCAGGAACAGAAGATACAAAAGATTTAATTACAAAATTAAAAAGTGAAAATCCAAAAAATACTTTAATAGTAACTTCTATTCAGAAAATGAGTTTAATTAAAGATGTAGTTGGAGTATATACTCATGATATTGAACAAATAAATAAAAAGAGAATTGTAATTATTGTAGATGAGTGTCATAGAGATGTATTTGGCATAATGATGTCTTCTATTCGTGAGACATTTCCTAAAGCAATCTTCTTTGGATTTACAGGTACACCAATATTTGATGAAAATAAAAAAAAGTTAAGCACTATGCCCGATGTCTTTGGAAATGAATTGCATAGATATGTTATTGCTGATGGAATTAGAGATGGAAATGTATTGGGATTTGATTTGTATAAAGTTCCTACATTTAAAGATATAGATATACGTAGAGCAGTTGCATTACATAAATGCAAAGCACAAGATGAAAATGAAGCGATTAATGATCCATCGAAAAGTCCGACATATTACAAATATATACATGAAATTAGTATGTCTACCGAAGAAGATGAAAATGGTGATTTAATAAAAGGAATTGAGGATTATATTCCAAGCAATCAATACAATTCTAATAGACATAGAGAACAAGTTATTAAAAATATAATGGATAACTGGAATAGAATAAGTAGAAATAATACTTTTAGTGCTATATTAGCAACAAATAGCATTCCAGAGGCAATAGAATATTATAGATTATTGAAAAGTAAAAATGCCAATGATTTATTTAAATTCACTGTTTTAGTTGATTCTAATATTGATAATAGCGATGGGGCAATCTTTAAAGAAGATGGCTTAATTGAAATAATTAGTGATTATAATGAAATGTATGAACAAAATTTTTCGCTAAGCACAAGTGGATCATTTAAAAAGGATGTTAGTAATAGATTGGCTCATAAGAAACCATATAATAGAATATTAGAAAATGATAAATTAGGATTATTAATTGTTGTTGATCAAATGTTAACTGGTTTTGATTCAAAATGGTTAAATGCTTTGTATTTAGATAAAGTTGTGCAATACGAAAATATTATACAAGCGTTTTCAAGAACTAATAGAATATATAAAATGATTGAAAAACCTTTTGGCATTATAAAGTATTATAGAAAACCATATACAATGGAAAAGAATATTGAAAAAGCTATTAAGTTATATTCCGGAGATAAACCTTTTCAACTATTTGTGCCAAAATTAAATGAAAACTTAGGAAAAATGAATGTTATTTATGAAGAATTGGAAGATTTATTTAAGTCAGAAGGTATAGAAAATTTTTCTAGTTTACCAGAAGACAATGAAACGAAAAGAAAATTTGTAAAATTATACAATGAATTTAACAAATATTTAAATGCTTCAATGATTCAGGGATATGTTCCTAATAGGTATGAAGAAGCAAGTGAAATTGATTTAACTGATAAACTAATGGATTCACAAAACAGTAAAGAAGAAATCAATAAAATTGGTGATGAATTTTTTGATGAGGTAGTTGCTTGCAATAGTCCAGTTTCAATTTCAAACATTAATGCTTTAAATCAAAGATATAAGGAGTTAAGTAGGGAGCCAAAAGAAAAAACTAATGATATTCCATATGACATTGATGCAAGTTTAGTAGAAATCGATGATGGTAAAATTGATTCTGATTATATGAATAGTAAATTTACTAAATATTTAAAAACTTTAAATCAAGAAAATTGTTCTAAAGAGGAATTAGAAACAGCTTTATCAAATTTGCATAAGTCATTTGCAAGTTTATCTAAAGAAAAACAAAAATATGCAAATATATTATTAAATGATATTAATAGTGGAGATATAGTTATTGAATCAGGCAAAACTTTTATTGACTATATTACAGAATATGAAATTAAAGCTGAAAATGATCAAATTAAGATATTATCTAATTCATTCGGCTTGGATGAACAAAAATTAAGACAAATAATGTCTTTACCATTAACTGAAAGTAATTTAAATGAATTTAATAGGTTTGAGGATTTGCTTAAAACTGTTAACAAAGATACTGCAAAAAGTTCTTTAGAAAAAATCTATAACAAGGAATTAAAACAGTATGAAGTAAGCATGGAAACGCATGAAATTTTAAGAAAATTCATATTAGAAGGTGGATTTGGTTTAGAAGTATTTTCAAATAGTAAGGTAGATTAAAAATAATCTATCTTTTTTCTTGGGAACAGTGTGAATTGCGAGATATATTAAATAATTATAGTACAAAAAAGTATATAGTAGATATTTTTGATGTTGGGAAGTATAAAGTAATTCAACAAGGAAATGAACCAATTGCTGGGTATAGTTTAGAAGAGCCATGTAATAATTATGAGGATATAGTTCTTTTTGGAGATCATACACTATCATTGTACAAGCCAAATGCGGCATTCTTAATAGCATCAGATGGCGTAAAAGCTTTTTATGCGACTAATATGAATGGAAACTATTTATATAATCTATTAGAAAATAATTTGCCAAATAACGAGGGATATAAAAGATATTCAAATATACTAAAAAATCAAGATGTAAAAATTACACCAAATAAAGACGAACAAAATAAAATATCAACCCTTTTGTTTAATATAGATAATCTTATCACTCTTCATCAACGTAAGCAAAAATGAGGGAGAAAAAGGAAAAAATGAATACTTATAATAAAAATGAATTATTTCATAAATATTATGATGTATGGATTAAAATATATAAAGTAGGTGCTATTAGAAATGCAACTATGAAAAAGTATAAATTAACATTAAAATGGTTAAAAAAAATAGCCCCATCATTAAAAATAGGTGACATGGATAGAATTAATTATCAACAAATATTAAATAAATATGCTGAAAAACATGAAAAGCAAAGTACGATGGATTTTCATCACCAATTAAAAGCCTCTATATTAGATGCTGTTGATGAAGGGTTAATATCTAAAGATCCAACTAGAAAAGCAATAATAAAAGGAAAAGTTCCACGAGAAAAAAAAGATAAGTATTTAAATCAATTTGAATTGCAGAAATTGATATCAAACTTAAATCTAGGTAAAGAAGTGAATTATGATTGGATGATATATTTAATTGCAAAAACGGGTATGAGATTTTCAGAAGCATTAGCTATAACTCCAAAAGATTTTGATTTTCCGCATCAATCATTGAATGTAGAAAAAACCTGGAATTATAAAGAAAATGGAGGATTTGAACCAACAAAAAACAAATCATCAGAAAGAAAAATACCACTAGACTGGCAAACAGTTATTCAATTTTCAGAACTTGTTAAAGATATGGAAGATGAAAAACCAATATTTATTAACAATAAAATATATAATTCTACTATAAATGATATTTTGAAAAGGCACTGTTTAAATGTAGAAGTGCCAATAATATCGATTCACGGATTAAGGCACACACACGCTTCAATTCTTTTATTTGCTGGAGTGTCTATTGCTAGTGTTGCTCACAGATTAGGGCATTCAAGTATGTCTACAACTCAAAAAACATATTTGCATATTATTAAAGAGTTGGAAAATACTGATATTGATAAAGTTATGCGTGCATTAACAACGTTAAATAATTAAAGTTAAGCTTACGTTGATGAAGAGTGATAAGGTTATCTAGATTAGATAAAAAGTCTGCTATTTTTACTTGCTCATTCAAATTACTGGAAATATATAAATCCATATCTTTTATATCAGAATTATTTAAATGTCTTACTGTTGTTCCTTTAACTCGCTTTATTAATTCATTTTTATTATTATTAATTAAGTATGATAAAAATGTTCCATTAACTGTTTTAGGTCTCAAAACATTTATATCTCCACCAAGTATAATGCCTTCTAAATTAAGGGATGAAGCCCTAGCAAGTCCAGTTGGAGTGGTATCTGATGATGGAATTAAAACATCACCTACCTCACTTAAAAAGTAATCCATTTTATTGCAGTTGGTAGCACGTAACACTTCGTTAATTACCATACCATAATCAGTATATAAATTACCATACAAAACACATTTATTAACACCATCTTCGCTAATATCATTCCAACTTAATCCATGACCTCTATAAAAATCAACTATTTCCTCTAACTTACGTTGTTCCCAAGAAAATTTATTAAATAAAATGAATATATTAATTATTTAATAAATATAATTAGATATTATTAATTTAATTCATATCTTTTTAATAGATTGTTTTGATGGTTTTAAAATTAATTAGTATTTAGTATAATTTTAAAAAATAATAAGAAACATAAAGAAGAACATGATGATTTTTACAATAAGTAAAAACATGTTATAATTAATATTAGATATGCAACTTGAATTGGAGGAGTAATATGATTTTAAAGAATGAGAAAAAATTATTACAAAAGGATTTTAGAAATGAAAAAGAATTACAGACATACTTTGAAAAAAATATGGATAAAATATTAGGCTGTAAATTTATTGAAACAGAATTTAGGGTAGGAGATTTTAGAATTGATTCTCTAGCATTTGATCCAGAAACTAATTCATTTAAAATTATAGAATATAAAAATGTTAAGAATCACAGTTTAGTAGATCAAGGATATACTTATTTAAAATTGATGTTAGAGAGAAAAGCAGATTTTATATTAAAATATAATGAAGTAACTAATTCTCAAAAAAGAATAGATGATATCGAATGGGAAGCTTCAAGAATTGTATTTGTCTCTCCTGTTTTTACTCCTTATCAAACCAATGCTTCTGATTTTAAGAATATACCAATAGATTTAGTTAAGATAACTAGATATGAAGATGACATAGTTGATATTGATTTTATTAAGAAAACAAGTTCAGTAAATATTCAAAGTATTCAAACTGATAGCAAAATAAATGAAGTGAATAATGAAATTAAAGTATATACTGAAGAAGACCATTTAAATGGTAAATCAGAAATAGTAAAAAACACTTATGAAACATTAAAATCTAAAATACTTGAATTAGACGATATAGATGTAGATGTTAAAAAAGTTTATATAGCGTTTAAAGGTAAAAGAAATATAGTTGATATAGAATTGTTTCAAAGAAAGATAACCGTGTTTATCAATTTGAAAAAGGATCAAGTTAAAGATGAATTTAATATTCTAAGTGATATATCTGGAATTGGACATCATGGTAATGGGGACTATTGTATGGATATATTTAAAGAAGAAGATATAGATAAAATAATGCCTTTTATAAGACAATCATTAAAAATTAATAAAAAATGAATACGTAAAGTATTCTATTTTTATTTTGTATCATCATTATCATCTCTAATTGAATTGAAAACTAAACCAATCTTATTCTTTTTAACTTCGATATAATAACTTATATTTATAATAATACTACCTAAAAATGTAATTAATAAATCAATCATAGTATCATCGACTCCTGTTTGTATCCAGCGTTGATTATTGGCATTGAATAGCTTGTCTACAGTATATTCTATAAATTCCCAACAATTAGCAAGCAATAAAGTAAAACCACTGATAAATAGCATATTAAAAATTAGTTTATTATTTAAACTTTTCTTATTATACTTTAAAAATAATACAGCAACTAAAGACATTAAAAAACCAAAATAAAAATGTGTGATTTTATCGAACCAAAGAGTATCTCTTATTAAGTTTATGACATCTCCAAACAGTACTAAAAGAATAACAAAAATATAATATAAAAACTTAAACAATTCACTCAAATTTATTTTTATTATTTTCTTAGTTAGAAAGGGAATTAATAATAATAAATAGAGTATTAGATTATCTAATAATTCAGTAAAGTCATTATTAATGATATTTTGTCCAATCAAAAAAAGATTAAGGAAAATCATAATAATTAATATTAGGATATTTATAATTTTAAATGTTTTCATATTCACCATTTTTATTATGAGAAATATTTAATTTTTTATTGATAAATTTTAGATA
>JAQUFI010000001.1 GCA_028684735.1 Bacilli bacterium
TTAATCTTAGGAATTACCCCATCTTTTGAAGAATATTTACTTATTAAATCAATCTTTTCAACTGGAATATATAGTTTATCTTGACCTTTATATTCAATATTAAGATAATCCTTTTCTAAACCATTTTTTAATAATGTTACAATCCCACGATAAATACCGATTCCATAAGTACTATGAACAATATAATCCCCATTTTCTAACTTCGTAATATCCCTAATCTTTGTCCCAAACTTAAAATTAGTTTTATAAGGATTATGACTATCTTTTCTATTAAACAATTCCTTTTCACTTATAATAACCCAATTACCTAAAATAAAACCTTGATTTATTTTTTTGACAATGATATTTACTTTTTGAGGAATAAGATTATTCTCATTCGTTAAAATAAGATTCTTATTATTTAATTCATTAATAACTTTATTTGCTTTATACTGATCATTTAAACAAATTATAACGTCTTTTTTAAGCTTTATATATTCATTTAAACGATTATTAATGCTTTCTGTATTTCCCGTAAAAGGTTCAATATCTAAACCATTATAAGTAATACTATTGTGGGATTTAATAACATCATCAAAACCACTAAAATAAAACTCTTCTTTATTTTTAATTTCATAAAAATCATTCATATATGAAGTACTACCATCGATATTTAAACTGAGATTATAGTTTAATATCTCATCTAATAATAACTTATAGCTTACTTCTAACTGTCTATAGTCATCAAAAACAGTAACTTTACCCACATAATCATTAATATTAGTAACATTTGTATAGCTAGGCAAATCACGATGTTTCAATCCAAAAATATCAATATCCTTATCAACAATAAACTCTGTATTAGGATTTATTTCAATCATCTTAATATTTTTAATAGTCAATTGATTATTTATATCAAAAGTGCGAATCGAATCGATTTGATCTCCCCAATATTCAATTCTAATTGGATCAATCTCATTAATAGGAAAAATATCCACGACAAAACCCCTGATTGCTAATTCTCCTGTTTTATTAACAATTACCTCTTTAGTATACCCATAATTATATAAATCTCTAATTAATTCTTCAATTTTATAATTATCATTTACTTTTAAAATAATTTTACTATCTTTATATTTAGTTTTAGGTGGTAAATAACGAAGATATCCCATCAAATTAGTAACAACAATCTTATTATTACTTTCTACTAATGAATTTAGTGTTTCCAATCTCTTTATCTTAAATTCCGGACTAATAGCCAAAGCCTCACTAGTTAAAAAATCATCCATCGGAAAGAATAATACATCATCAGTATAATTTATAAGAGATTGATAATAAGCACTAGCTTCATACAGAGAACTAGTAACTAGTAAAATACCTTGATTTTTTTGTTTAAATAAATGGTACAAATAGACAGACTTTAATTCATTATTTAAACCAATAATATTTTTCTTTGTTTGATCAATCTCAAATAAATTATTAAATATTGACATATTACACTCCTTTCAACACAAAATTGATACTTTAGGTATCAATTAATTATATTTATTCATTAAATTATCAAATGACAATTCTAAAAAATCTTTTAAAATATTAGGCCCTAATTTTAATACTTCATCCAATAACTTTTTTTCAGTTTTGGAGTATTTCCCAATCACATAATCTTTAGTATCAATATTTTTATTATTTGATATTCCAATTTTTAATCTTTTATAATTTTTAGTATTAAGACATCTTTCAATATCTTTTAAACCATTATGACCAGCACTTCCACCCTTAACTCTTAATTTAAAAGTACCAACTTCTAAATCTAAATCATCATGAATAACTAAAATATCCTCAGTATCAATTTTATAGTAATCCATATACTTTTTTATAACTTGTCCCGATAGATTGATAAATTGCTGAGGTTTTAAAAAAACTACTTTTTCACCATTAATAATGGTATCACTATATTTTCCACCATTTTTTAATTTAAAATCAAGATTTAGATTTTCGACCATCTTATCAAGCATTAAAAAACCCATATTATGACGAGTATCTTGATATTCTTTTCCTGGATTTCCTAAACCAATAATTAACTTCACCTTATCATCTACCTTTATACTTTAAATATTCATTATAAACATCACTCTTTTTAAGATGACGATCTTTACTAACAGCTTTTATTGCATCCATTACTTTATATCCATCAGCAATATACTCTTCAATATGTTCAATAAGTGTCCAATTGTCATAGTTTTCCCCAGTATTATTACCAGCTACCATTAAAACAATTTCTCCTTTAATGTCAACAATTTGTTCTAAAATGCTTTTGACACTCCCTCTAAATACCTCTTCATATTTCTTAGTTATTTCCCGGGAAATACATATTTCCCTATTTCCCATAATATCTAAGACATTTCCCAAAGTTTTCTGAATACGATGAGGAGCCTCATAAAAAATTAAAGTTGCAGTTTCCTTTTCTAAACTTTCTAATTCTTCTTTTCTTTTAGTTTCAGTACTATTTAAAAAACCATAAAAGAGAAATGGCATTGGTTTAATTCCAGACATCGTTAAAGCTGGAATTAAAGCTGTTGCTCCAGGTAAAGACACCACATTATAACCTTTTTCGATAACATATTTGGCCATTTCATAACCAGGGTCACTTATAATAGGAGTACCTCGATCACTTACTAGTGCGATATCATCACCACTACTTAAATAATTTAGTGCTAACTCAAGATTCTTTTTCTCATTATGTTCATGATTAGCTATCATTTTTTTCTTAATTTCTAATTTCTTTAATAATAACCCTGTAACCCTAGTATCTTCCGAAAAAATTACTTTAACCTCTTTTAAAACATTGATTGCTCTTAAAGTAATATCATCCATATTTCCAATTGGGGTTGGAATTAAATATAAAGTAGGACTATTATCATAACTCTTCTGTGACATCAAATCACCTTATTTCATCATCTTTTTTATTTGTTCACTATATTCCCCATTCGATTCATTTAAATAAATAGGATCTAGAATTTTCACACCTGAATTACCATTTTTTCTTCCTTCAATTAATAAAATATTAGCTATTGCACCTTTTCTAGGGTAAATAAATTGAATCTTCTTTGGTTCAATATTATTTTGCCTCATACCTTCAATAATATCAATTAATCTTTCGGGGCGATGAACTAATCCAATTATACCATTATTCTTAAGTAGTTTTTTAGAAATTTTAAAAATTTGTTCTAAATTCAAAGTAACTTCATGCCTAGCAATCGTTTTATAATCATTCTTATTAATATTAGATTCCTTACTATATTTAAAAAAAGGAGGATTACAAGTAATAATATCAAATGAATTATTTTCTAAATTAGAATAGATTTCATTTATATCGGCATGAATTATTTCAATTTGATTTCCTAGGTTATTAGCTTCAACTGATTGGAGTGCTAATTCATAAACTTCTTTTTGAATTTCAACTCCAATAATTGAAGCAGATGTTTTAGTAGATAAAATAATAGGTATTGGCGCATTACCACAACCAATATCTAATATTTTATCTATTTTTTTATTAATTGTAATAAAATTAGGTAACAATAACGAATCAATTGCTACATTAAACATATCTTTGTTTTGAACAATACATAAATGTTCATACCCAAACAAAAAATTCTTAACATCCATTTTTCATTTTTTCCTCTATGATTCCAACTTCAGGTATATCAACTCGATAACTACGTTCCAATATATTAACACTTATTACTTTGCCTTCACCTTTTTCAGTTTTTACTCTTTTACCTACATTAGGCATGCCTTTTTGACACTCTTGGTAACAATCGTTTTCATAATTTAAACAACAAAGCAAACGGCCGCAAACACCATTAATGTTGTTAGGATTTAACGCTAAGTTTTGGTTTTTTGCCATATTAATTGATACTGGCGCAAAATCATTTAAAAAACGACTACAGCAAAATTGATGACCACAAACACCACACCCATCAACCTCTTTAGCTTTATCTCTAACTCCAATTTGTCTTAATTCAATCCTTGTTTTATAAATCGAAGCAAGTTCT
Source organism: Bacilli bacterium (assembly GCA_028684735.1). Lineage (GTDB taxonomy): Bacteria > Bacillota_I > Bacilli_A > RF39 > UBA660 > UBA5364. The sequence goes on from JAQUFI010000001.1 coordinate 4,035, forward strand.
TTAGCTAGTTCCCTAAAATCAATACGACTATCAGCTAAAAAACGGAAGATTAGTTGATCGCGATCAAAAGTATAAGTAGCATCCATAATTTGCATTTTTAATTTCTTCTTTTTAACAATTTCTCGACATTTTTTTAAAGCTTGTTTTGCATCATATAAATTGTTTTTATGTTTGTCATAATCTTGGTTTGATGCTATACGGATAACCCTTTTCAAAGGAGTCGAAAAAGAATGTCCTTCTTTATTGATTAAATCAGTTACTACTTGTCCATATTGACTTCCTTTTTCAGTTTCAACTATGACCATCATATCCTTTTTTAATTTTAAATTATTTGATGAAAAATAATAAACTCTACCTTTTTCTTTAAATGTTATTCCTACAACTTCAATCATTTTACCCCTCCTTCTAACATAATAATTAACTTATCCACTAATAAATGATTATTAACATTAAACTTTATTTTATCTTTTAATTCCAAATATACTTTTATTTTATAACAAATACTATTAATATCATTTTGATCATTAATACTTTTTATATTATCCAAATAATCATTAAAATTTTCAATTTTTCTTCCGCATTTATAATTTAAAACATCTTTATAATAGAGGATAATGACATCAAAGAATATTTCCATCATTCGCCTATTGGTAATATATCGATGCCACATACGATTTGTATATAATAAAGTTGTTTTTTTATTTTCTTCATAAAAATCAACAAATTTAAGAATATTATTTAATTGATCATTATCCAAAAGGTCGCATTCATCTTGATTGAGAACTAATTTACTAATTTTTTGAAATGTATTATCCCCTTCAAATTTTATATGATCAATAAATGATATAACCTGACACCTTGATACAATTGTATCTAATAATAAATACTGATTACTAGTAACTAAAATAGCAATAATATTATTCTCTGGTTCTTCTAAAAATTTTAAAATAGAATTAGCTGCTGATGTATTTAATCTCTCAGCGTTATTAATTATATATATTTTTTTATCACTCATAACCGCTTTCTTACTAAATTCATTTTGTAGTTCAATTAGTTGCTCTTTTTTAATCCACATACCATCAGGATTAATAATCTTAATTTCTGTGAAATTATTATTATTTATAGTTTCACATTGCTTACAATCATTACAATTATTATCATTACTATATGAAAATGGACACAACAAATACTTAGAAAAAGCAATTGCCATTTCTAATCCTTGATCATTTTCTTTTGTTTCAAAAAGATAAGCATGCGAATTACGATTATTTTTCAATGAATTTTTCAACATCTTATATACAACTGGTTGGATTGATTGATATTCGTCTAGCATACTTCACCTCTTTTTTAAAAAACAATCAGCAATATTATAATTAATGATAATAGCATTGGTATACCAAAGATTGTGACTGCTAAAACAGTAACTACATTGATTGGTATAACTAAATTAAGTGGCGCCATAATTAAATTGTAACCATATATAAAAAAGGCACTCAAAATTATTTTTTTTCCAAATTTTAATATTTTTTTCAACATTTTGTCCACCTCAATAAAGATTATGAGGTTTAGGTTTTTTTATGTATTATTAGATATTGTTTTACGATCTTCTAAAGCCATTTCAAGCGTTAAAGAGTCAATATATTCCATTTCAGCACCAATTGGTACGCCGTGCGCAATTTTAGAAACAGTAATATCTAAACCTTCTAATAATTTTTTAATATATAAAGCCGTTGTTTCCCCTTCGATACTAGGTTTAACAGCTATAATAACTTCTTTGATTTTTTCTTCCTTAATTCGTTTAATTAATAAATTAAGTTTGATTTGTTCAGGGTTAATACCATCTAAAGGTGATATCAATCCATCTAAAACATGATATTTCCCGTTATAACTTCCTACCTTTTCAAACAATATAACATTTTTTGGTTGCTCAACTACACAAATCATTTTAGAATCACGACTACTATCACAACAAATATCACACAATTCATTTTCTGATAAATTATTACATTTATTACACCTTCTGATTTTAGTTTTAATGTTTTTTAACGATTTTGAAAACAATTCGATTATTTCTTCTTCTAATTCAATAGTTGCTAGGGCATACCTCTCAGCTGTTTTTTCCCCTATTCCAGGTAATTTTTTATAACATTCAATTAGATTCTTTATTGTTGTTGGATAATTCATTAAAATAACCCTGGCATTCCTTGAGTATATTTACCCATTTTTTCTTCAGTGATTGCATCAATTTGTCTAATAGCATCATTTACCGCAACCATAATCATATCTTCTAACATTTCAATTTCGTCATTATCAATCGAATCATTATCTATTTTGACATTAATAACCTCTTTTGTTCCTTTCATCAGCACTGTAACAAAAGATGAAATTCCTTTAAATTTCATTTTATCGATTGCTTCTTTTTCATTCATCATATCTTTCTGTAATTTTTGTGCTTGTTTCATCATTGCTTGCATATTCATATTATCCCTCTTCCTATTGATATTGAACAATATCTCCAAAGATATTTTTTATATCATCCTTATTATCTTTTTTAGTGTTTTTTAATATTTCTTGTATTTCTTTAGTTTCCTCAATATATTTAAATTCTTGTAATTTTGAATTATATATTTTTTTTATTTTTTCCCAATCTTTAGAACAAGTAGCAATTACTTTATAATCCGTTTTATAAACCTTTTTAAAAATTTTCTCGATATTTAAAATGTTTTCATTAAAATAATTAGTAAGCTTTTCATTTTCATAAACAAAAATTAAATTTTTTTCTCCAATTGCTTTAAATTTACCATCCAAAATAATCGAAACAATCTCACAATAATTTGAATCTAATAATAGAGGTCTTAATAATTCCAAACTTTTTTTAAACTCCATAAATTTTTTCTTATCAAAAGCTGCTAAGGTGTTATTTATTCTTACTTCTTTTACTTTTTCTAATTGAATTTGTAAATTTTCATCAATTACCCTTGTTATTATTTTTTCACTAATTTTTTCACATTCAACGAAGGTTTCTTTTTTACTCGATTGATTTATTTCTTCTTTTTTAACAAGTGAAATATTTTCTGATTTTTGTTCAAGTTTTAAACTTTCATTAGTAAGATTTTTTTGTTTAGGTTCTTCTTTTTTACTATCAAATTCAATTGTTATTTCGTTATTTTTATTTATTAAGTTAATAATAACTAATTCAAGCATTAATTTAGGATTATTACTATTTTTTATTTCTAAAATTAGATTATTAAATTCTTTTATCATTAATAACAATTTAGTTTTATTTGTCTTATTGCTAGAATCCTCATATTCCTTAACATATTCATTGTTTTCTTTAAAATAATTAGGAACTGTTATATATAATAATATGTTTTTTAAATAATATATTATTTCTTCTGATAATTTATTAAAATTTTTACCTAATTCATTATAAGCATCAATTAAACTTAATAAATATTGAATATTTTCATCAAATAGCGCATCAATAAATAATTTAATTTCTTGTTGGGTTATTGTTCCGTTTATTTCATGAATATCGTTAGAAGTAATATTATTATCGGTGTATGAGAACACTTGATCAAGCATGCTAATTGCATCGCGCATACCACCATCTGATAAGCGAGCTATTTCTAAGATAGCTTGTTCTTCTATTTTTATTTTTTCCTTTTCCGCAATATCTTTTAATCTTTCAACGATTTTATTTACCCCAATTTTTTTAAAATCAAAACGTTGGCATCTTGATAAAATAGTAGCTGGAATTTTATGAGGTTCAGTTGTTGCTAAAATAAAAACAACATGTGATGGGGGTTCCTCTAATGTCTTCAATAAAGCATTAAATGCACTATTAGTCATCATATGAACTTCATCAATAATGTAAACTTTATATTTCCCAAGCGAAGGGACTAAATTAACTTTACTTTTTAACTCCCTAATTTCTTCAACTCCGTTATTAGAGGCTGCATCTATTTCAATAATATCTACTGATTGTTTTAAATTAATTTGTGTACAATTTACACACTCATTACACGGTTCAATACCATTTAAATGTTCACAATTGATTGTTTTACCTAAAATCTTAGCGACACTTGTTTTTCCAGTCCCTCTAGGTCCTGTAAATAAGTATGCATGATTTAATCTATTACTTAATATTGAATTTTTTAATGTTTTAATAATCACATCTTGTCCAAACACTTCTTTAAAATTCAATGGACGATATTTTCTATACAAAGCTTGGTACAATTCAATCACCTCCACACCATTTATTATAACATTTATAAGGGTATAATAAAAGGAAATAATTTTATTATTTCCTTTTAGTTTTAAAAAAATCACTTAATAATTTTTGAGATTCTTTTTTATATAATCCCTCTACTATTTCAATATTATAATTATTAATTATTTCTTTTAATATATTATTTGTACTAGAAACAAAACCAAACTTTTCTGAGTTTGTTGCATAAACAATCTTTTTTATTCTAGATTCTAATATTGCTCCAAAACACATTAAACAAGGTTCTAAAGTTACATACAATATACAGTCATCTAAATGCCAACTTTTTAACTTTTTACAAGCTTCTTCAATTGCTAAAATTTCTGCGTGATGAGTTGCTGTTTTGTTTTTTTCTTTTTTATTATGTGCTTTAGCTATTACCTTATCATTCTTTACAATCACTGCCCCAACCGGTACATCATCTTTTATATAGCTTTTATTAGCTTCTATTAAAGCTAATTTCATATATTTTTCCATTATATCACCCAATAATTAAAATAGCACACACATTTAGAGGTTTTTAAGGCTGCTATCTTCCGATTCTGACCTGATTCAAACATAAATGTTGTGCCTTTTATAATATATACCATAATTTATAAAAAATCAATTTAAATTAAATTATTGTCCGAGAAATGTTTTTTAAGCATTTTATATATGTTTCACGTGAAACATAACTTTTAATTTTAATTATATATACTATTTTTTATGTTTCACGTGGAACATGACTTTGAAATTAATGTTTTTTTGTTTAATTATGATCAATAATATAAGTATAACATTCTATTATGTTGATTATTTTTTTAAATTTAAAACATAACATACTAATGTTTCACGTGGAACATAACTTTTAACTTAAATATTATATAATTATTAATCCATTCATTAAAAAACTACATTACATATACAATTTTTGTTTTATATTTTCTAAAAACATTTCCCGGGAAATGTTTTGTGGATGTTTTATATATATTTTACTATTAATGTTTCACGTGGAACATAATACATTAGTTATGGTGTTTAATATGTATTAAAAAAATAATGTTCTAATAGAACATTATTTATATTAATATGTTATTTTTGATGTTTCACGTGAAACATTGTTATTGAGATAGTTCTTCTTCAGTAAAGGTTGATTGATCTTCTTTATCAATAATAGCTGTTGTGGATACTTGTTGTTCTTCCTTAAGATTAATTAATCTAACCCCTTGAGCTACTCTTCCTGTTGTGGATACTTGCTCCAATGGCAATCTTATGATAATACCGTTGTTTGTAATGATCATTAAATCTTCAATACCGCTAACAGTTTTAAAAGAAATAATATCACCATTTTTTTCGGTAACATTTAATGCTTTAACCCCTTTGCCGCCGCGATGTGTCTTTCTATATTGTTCTACTGGTGTTCTTTTCCCATATCCATTTTTTGTTACTACTAATACTTCTTGTCCTTCATTAACAATTTCACATCCTACGCATATAGAATTACCAATATTTACCCCTTTAACTCCAGAAGCTGTTCTACCCATGATTCTTATTTCAGTTTCATCAAATCTTATCATTCTTCCATCAGAAGTGCCAATAATTATTTCATTATCACCGGTTGTTTTTTTAACCGAAATTAATTCATCATCATCTTTTAACGAAATAGCTATTTTACCATTGTTTCTGATACTTTCGAATTCACTAACTTTAGTTCGTTTTACCAATCCTTTTTGTGTACAAAATACAACGTTGCTTACTTCTTCATGTTCGCTTACTTTCAACATTACATTTACTATTTCTCCTTCGTTTAATGGTAGGAGATTTATAATAGGAATTCCTTTTGATTGCCTGTTAAAAGCTGGAACTTCATAACCTTTAATACGATAAACCTTTCCTCTATTAGTAAAGAATAATAAATAATCATGTGTGGTCATAGAAATTATATTTTCAACGAAATCTTCTTCATTTGTAACCATACCTTTAATTCCGACCCCTCCACGATTTTGGGTACGATAAATTTCACTATTCATTCTTTTAATATAATCTTTACTTGTAAGAGTTATAACTATTTCCTCGACTGGAATTAACGATTCATCTTCAATATATTCGATAGATGTCATATCAATAATCGTTTTTCTTTCATCGTTATATTTATTTTTAATTTCTATTAATTCTTCTTTTATAACAGCTAAAATATTTTCTTCATTATACATAATTTCTAGAAGTTTTTCAATTTCTTTTAATAATTCACTAATTTCTGTTTCGATTTTTCCTTTTTCTAACCCAGTTAATCGACGTAATTTCATTTCAAGAATAGCTTCTGCTTGAATTTTTGTTAATTCAAACTTTTCTATTAATCCTTTAATAGCTTCATCATCCGTTTTTGATGATCTAATTAATTTAATTACTTCTTCAATATTATCTAAAGCTATTTTCAAACCCTCTAAAATGTGTAATCTATTTTGATTTTTTTCTAAATCAAATTGACAACGACGATAAATAACTTCTTTTTGATGATCTAAATATTTTTCTAAAATTGTTTTTAAATCAAGAGTTCTTGGTCTACCATCAACTAACATTAAAAAGTTTATACCATATGATACTTGCAATTGCGTATGTTTATATAAATTATTTAAAACCACATTGGCATTTGCTTCTTTTTTTACATCAATTACAATTTTTATACCCTCAAGGGCTGATTCATCATTTAAATTTGAAATGCCATCAATTACTTTATCTCTAACTAATTCAGCAATTCTAGTAATCAAATTCTTTTTATTAACCTCGTATGGAAGTTCTGTGATTATTATTCTATTTTTTCCATTTTTTTCTTCGATATCAACTTTTCCTCGAATAGTTATAGTGCCTCTTCCTGTTTCAAAAGCTTTTTTAATACCGCTATTTCCTAAAATTATACCAGAAGTAGGAAAATCAGGTCCTTTAATATATTGCATTAACTCTAATATCGTTATATCACGATTATCAATATAAGCTATACAACCATCGATTGCCTCACCAAGATTATGGGGTGGTATATTTGTTGCCATTCCAACTGCTATTCCCATATTACCATTAACTAAAATGTTTGGGAATCGACATGGTAATACATTAGGTTCTTTTCTTTGACCATCGTAATTTTCAGAAAAATCTACTGTGTTTTTGTTTAAATCTCTCAAAATCTCCATCGAAATTTTAGATAATTTAGCTTCTGTATAACGTGAAGCAGCAGCACCATCACCATCTATTGATCCAAAGTTACCATGGCCATCAACTAAAACATGGCGATAAGTAAAATCTTGTGCCATTCTAACCATTGTTTCATAAATAGCTGTATCTCCATGGGGATGATAATGCCCCATCACTGCACCCACCGCATTAGCACTCTTTTGGTGTTTTTTATCAGGAGTCATTCCTTCTTCATACATTGTATATAAAATTCTTCGATGAACAGGTTTTAATCCATCTCGAACATCAGGAATGGCTCTTGAAACAATAACACTCATTGAATAATCTAAAAATGATGTTTTCATTTCTGATGTAATATTAACATTTACTATTTTATCTTTCATTTTATCACCCCTATACATCAAGATTCTTAACATTTAATGCATTATCTTCAATAAATTTTCTTCTTGGTTCAACCTCTTCACCCATTAAGATTTGGAATATTTCATCAGCTGCAATAGCATCATCTAATTCTATTTTAACTAATAATCTAGTATCAATATGCATTGTAGTTTCTCTTAATTCAATAGCATCCATTTCCCCTAAACCTTTCATACGAGTTATATCGTATTTGGTATTTTCAGGTAACGTAGAAAGATATTCATCGCGTTCAACTTCATTTAAAACATATTTACTGGTTTTTCCATGACTAATTTTAAATAAAGGTGGTTGAGCTGCATAAATATGACCGGCTTCCACTAATGGTTTAAAATAACGGTAAAAGAAGGTTAATAATAAAGTCCTAATATGAGCACCATCCACATCAGCATCGGTCATAATAATTATTTTATGATATCGTAATTTTGTTATATCAAATTCATCACCAATACCTGTCCCAAAAGCAGTAATAATACTTCTAATTTCTTCGTTACCTAATATTCTATCTAATCTTGCTTTTTCAACGTTTAGAATTTTACCTCGGATTGGTAAAACTGCTTGCGTTGCTGAATTTCTTCCTTGTTTTGCTGGTCCTGCTGCACTATCCCCTTCAACTATAAATATTTCAGAAATAGAAGCATCTTTAGATGAACAATCAGTTAATTTTCCCCATTGATTAGTTAACTCTAAACCACCCTTACGACGAGTTAATTCACGTGCTTTTTTAGCTGCTAGTCTGGCACGTGATGCTGTTAATGATTTTTCAATAATTGTTTTAGCTTGATCAGGATTTTCTAATAAAAACCTTTCAAATCCATCACTAAATATATCAGATGATATTTTTCTTACTTCACTATTACCCAATTTTGTTTTAGTTTGACCTTCAAATTGCGGATTTGGATGTTTACAAGAAATAATCATAGTTAAACCTTCTCTTACATCATCACCAGTTAAAGATTCTTCGTTATCTTTTAAATATTTATGGTTTCTAGCATAATTATTAATAATTCTTGTTAAAGAATTTTTTACTCCATCTTCATGAGTTCCACCTTCATGAGTATGAATATTGTTTGTAAAAGAATATACATTAGTTGTATAACTTGAATTATATTGAAAAGCAATTTCTAATGAAATATTGTCTATTTCACTACTAAAATGAACAATATTATTATGAATTGGAGTTTTGTTTTTATTTAGTAATTCAACATAAGCACTAATACCACCCTCATAAATAAACTCTTCCTTTTTTAACTCATTAACATCTCTTTCATCACATAAAATAATTTTTAAATTTTTATTTAAAAAAGCTAATTCTCTTATTCTTGTCCTTAAAATTTCATAATCAAATGTCTGAGTTTCCGTAAATATGCTAGGATCTGGTTTAAATGTAATTGTAGTCCCTGTTCTATCCAAAGAACAAGTATCTATTATTTCTAATGGTTTGACTGGCTTTCCACCATCTTCAAAACGGATATAATGTACTTTTCCGTCTTGATAGATTGTCGCTTCTAACCAACTACTAAGCGCATTAACAACACTTCCACCAACCCCGTGAAGACCACCAGAGACTTTATATCCACTTCCTCCAAATTTCCCACCTGCATGTAAGATAGTAAATACTGTTTCAACCGTCGATAAACCAGTTTTTTTATGGATACCAACTGGTATTCCTCGACCATCATCCCTCACAGTTATTGATTCGTCTTTATTTATAATAACTTCTATATCATCACAAAAACCCGCTAGTGCTTCATCAATTGCATTATCTACTATTTCCCAAACTAAATGATGCAAACCTCTAGAACTTGTTGCTCCTATATACATACCTGGTCTTTTTCTTACTGCTTCTAAGCCTTCTAATACTTGAATATCAGAAGCATCATAATGTGTATCTTTATTCATTATTTTCCACCTCTTTTGTTTTAATTACTTTGCCTTCTTTGATTTTAAAAATTTTTGCTTGTGTTAAGGTTTTTGGATCAATATTTTTTAAATCAGTAGTTGTAATAAAAGTTTGAGTATTTTTTGATATATATTTTAATAATTTATTTTTTTTATTGTCATCTAATTCACTAAAAACATCATCTAATAATAAAATTGGGATTTTATTATTATATTTTCTAAAAACATCAACTTCAGCTAGTTTTAAAGATATTATTGCTAATCGTTGCTGCCCTTGAGAACCAAATTCTTTTATATTATTTTCCTTTAAATAAAAAAGAAAATCATCTCGATGTGGACCAATTAAGGTAACTCCTAATTTAATTTCTGTACTATGCATTTTTATAACTTTTTCTTTTAATGTTTTTTTTAAATATTCTGTCTCGAAATTTTCTAAATTAAAATATGGAGAATATTTAATTATTAATCCTTCAGTTCCAGATATTCTTTTATATATTTTTCCAAAATATTCATTTATTCTTAATATAAATTTATTACGAGCTTTATAAATGAAAATGGCATTTTCAATTAAATATTCTGTTAATATATCAAAATATGTTTGATCAACTTCAATCCCTTTTTGCATTTGTTTCAAATAATCATTTCTAATTTTTAGAATTTTTTTATAATCATTTAATACTTTAAAATATTTAGGATATAACTGACTTAATTCTAAATTAAAATATTTTCTTCTGACACCAGGTGATCCTTTTATTAATTCTAAATCTTCAGGATAAAAAATAATAATATTTAATTTTGAAATATAATCACTCGTTTTTTTTATATCATTATTATCAATTTTAAAATGTTTATTTTTTTTTTCTATATTTATTTCCATAGTAGATTTAATATTATTATCTAATATATTTCCCTTGATTTTAGCATTATTAAAACCATTTTTGATGAGATTATTATCAATAAAAGAGCGATGGGATTTTGTCAACCCTAATACATAAATACTTTCTAAAATATTTGTTTTACCTTGAGCATTATTTCCATATAAAATATTTAATTTATTATCAAAAAATAATTCTAAAGATTCATAGTTTCTAAAATTTTCAATTTTTATGTTCTTTAGAATCATATTGTTGCCTCTTTTCCATTTTTTTGCTATTTTAAAGATTTTTTTTAATTTAATGTATTCCTATACACATCTTAATTATATCACAAAATTTCGTTTAAAAAAAGAAAAAATAAGCAATATTGCTTATTTTATACTGTTTTTAATTTCATTAATTTAGATTCTAACATAGTTGCTCTATAAATTTGATTTTCTAATGTAAAAAATGATAAATTTAATTGAATTTCTTTTCCATTTTTAAAAACGATTATACTTTTATTTATATCACTTTTATTTTTATAATAATCTTTAATGTTACATAAAGAAACCCAATAACAATTATCGAAACGTGGTGAACTTGTTGGAAAAAAAATTAAATTACTATATTCGCTAATAATTATTGGAGATTTATACGTTACTCCGATTAATTTTTTTGTCCCATCTTTTCGACCTAAATATGAACTTCCAAAAAACTTACAACTCTCATCAATTATTTTTGTAGTTGATTTTTTTACTAAAAACTGATTATCTTCTTCTATAATTTGTGAAATTTTGTCTGTAACAGGAATTATAACTAATGTTCCTCTATTTATTTCGTAATTATCCCTCATACCCTCACTCCCCCCTATTTGTATTTTTCCTCAAGGAATAACCCTCTTATACTCCTTTGTTTTGTCGTTTTTTGTCGAATAAAGGGGAAAAAAGAAAAAAATGTAATTTTATTACATTTTAATAAGTTCTTATTGGTAAAATTAATTGAATTAAGTCATCACTTTCAGGATTTTTAAGAATAATTGGTTTTATTTCTCCATTAAACATTAATAATATTTCTTCACATTCTAATGATTTTAATGCTTCTAACATATATTTTGAACTAAAAGCTATTTTGATTTCTTCTTTGTTTTCTTTTTCACAAGAAATTTTTTCCTCAACGTTACCTATTTCAGGAATATTAGATGATATTATTAATAAATTGTTTTTACTTTCTAATTTTATAGTGTTTTTATCACTTTCGCTTGTTAATAAAGAAGCTCGATCAATTGCATCATAGAAATCTGATAATTTTACTTTTATTTTTGATATAAAATCTGTTGGTATTAGTGCTTTAGTATCTGGATAAGTGCCATTTATTAATCTTGACATAAATGTTATAGTACTAAATTTAAAAATAATTTTATTAGAAAATATATGTAATTGAATATTTTCATCATCATCACTAAATAACTTCATTATTTCATTTAAATTTTTTGTAGGAATTATTATATTAATATTTTCATCAATTTTACTTTCTAATTCAATCATTTTTTTTGCTAAACGATATGAATCAGTAGCTGTACATTCGACTAATTTATCATTAATATTTAAATTTAAACCAGTTAAAACAGGTCTTGATTCTTGATTAGAAGTAGCAAAAATAGTTTGTTGAAGAACGTTTTTAAATACTTTTTGTTTTACTACTATAGGTTTTTTATGTTCTTCTAGATCTAATTGTGGAAATTCTGATGGATTATTACAATTTAAATTGAAAGATGAATTTGAAGTATAAATTTTCACTTTAGAATCTATTAATTCTTCAATATATATTATTTCATTTGGTAATTTTCTTATAATGTCATATATATATCGTCCTGATATTACTATTTCTCCTTTTTCTTCAATATTTTCAATTTCATTTTTACTAATGAAAGTTTTAATAGCTATTTCATTATCGGTACTTAATAAATATAAACCATCACTAGTTAATTCAAATTTAATGCAATTTAAAATAGGTATTAAATTCTTATTTGATATTCCTTTTATAACATAATTTAAATGTTCGATTAAAATATTCTTTTTAATTGATAATTTCATAAATTCCTCCTTTTAAAAAATCAATTTTTATATTATTTTTTATTAAATATTATTATTATAGATGTGGAAATGGTGGAAAACTTTTTACTGCATTATTTACTATCAAAAAATTAAAAATTTATCCTCTTTTTATCCACTATTTTATTTTGTTAATAATTTTTTCAATTTCATTTTGCAATTGTGAATCTTTTGTTAATTCTTTAGTTATTTTTTCGACTGAATGCATAACTGTAGTATGATCTTTTCCTCCAAATTCACTACCTATTCTAGCAAAAGGCTCTTCTAAATAAATGCGACAAATATACATTGCGATTTGACGCGGAACACTAATATTGGCTGTTCTTTTTTTACTTTTCAAATCATCGACAGTAATATTATAATTATTAGCGATTAATTGTTGTACTTGATCAATTTTATTTTTCGAAATAATGCTTTTTACAAAGTAATCTTTTAATGCTTCAATCGCTAAATCTAAAGTTATTTCAGATCCGTTCATGATTGTTGCATAAGCATAAACTCTATTAATAGCTCCCTCTAATTTTCTTATATCGCTAGTACAATTACTGGCAATATAATCTCTTATTTCTTTTGGAAAATCAAACATCATTTCATATGCTTCTATTTTATTATCAATAATATTCATTCTCAAATCAAAATCTGGTGGAAAAATATTAACTGTTAGACCCCAATTAAATCTTGTTCGAAGATTGTCTTCTAATTTTCTTAAATCATCAGGAGAGCGATCAGAAGCAATAATAATTTGTTTTTTGTTATTGTGTAAATCATTAAAGGTGTTAAAAAACTCTTGTTGAGATGTTGGTGCAATTTCTAAATATTGAATATCATCTATAATTAACACATCTAAACTACGATATTTTTCTTTAAATTTATCCACAATCATAAAATTATTCTTATTACTTTTATTTTTATATAATTCCACAAAGTCGTTTACAAAATCATCACTGGTTATATATAAAACCCTTTTATTACTATTTTCTACAATATAATTACCAATAGCATGCATTAAGTGAGTTTTTCCAAGACCACTATTTCCATATATAAATAAAGGATTGTATATTTGACCTGGTTTTTCAGCAACAGCTAAAGCATTATATTTTGCAAATTTATTACTTTCCCCAACAACAAAATTATCAAAGGAATATTTAGGATCCAAATTAGAAATATCATTATCTGCGGGAACTCCCATATTATCAGTATCAATAACAATGTTTTGTTCCATTTCTTCTTCTGTGATATATTCAATTTTAAAATTTGAACCAGTTATTTCATTAAATAATTTATCAATTAATTCTTGATAATTACTTTTTAAGTGTTTTTTATGAATGGGCATTGGAACTAATATTTTTGCATAATTATCATTAATTTCAATTAATTTAGTTTCAGCAAACCAAGCATCATATAATAAAGGTTGTTTTAATTCTTCTTTAATTTTATCTAAAAAAGAATCCCATATAACTTCAATTTTCAAAAAACCACCTCAAATCTTCATCTAACAATCATTTTACTTTAAATTTTAACAAAAAACAATTAAAATGTGGAAAAAACTTTTAAATAACAACATATTTTCAACTTTTCCACAATAATGGTGGAAAATAAAAAAAAATTAATTTATTGTATAATTTTTCCACAAAAACTGTGGAAAAAGGATTAAGTCATTATATTACCTAATCTAAAATTTTCTTTTTTTGTGGAAAAGTATGTTTATTATTTGCTGTTTTGCAAAAATATCAATTTAAATAGTGGATAATTATTATTTAAAAAAATATTTAATTTAATATAAAATAATTTAAAAAGAGTTTGACAAAATATTGTTTTATATATATAATGAATTAGCAACAAAAAAATTATTTTCAGGAGGTGTATATCGTATGAAAAGAACTTTTCAACCAAATACAAGAAAAAGAAGTAAAAAAATGGGATTCTTAGCTCGTATGAAAACATCAATTATTAAAAGAAGAAGAAAAAAAGGACGTAAAGTATTGTCCCATTAATAAATACCACTGTTTTTTCAGTGGTATTTTAATTAAAGAGGTGAAGTATGAAAAAGATAAATACTTTAAAAGAAAATCGTGAATTTCAAAGAATAATTAATAATTTTAAACCATATAAATATAAAAGTTATATTGTCTATATTGAAAGACACGATGAAAAAATTTATCGTTTTGGTATTTCAGTTGGAAAAAAAATAGGAATCGCAGTAGTTAGAAATAAAATAAAGAGACAAATTAAAAATATAATTGATAAAAATAACTATCAAAAAGGTTTTAATTGTATTATAATAGTAAAGAAAGATATTTTAAATAAAAATTTTATAGAAAGAGAAAAAGAATTATTAGATATTTTTAATAATTTAAAAATATTAAAGGAGAAAGTTTAATGAAAAGGAAGTCATTATTAATAATCATGTTGGTTGTTTCCGTTTTTTTAATTAGTGGGTGTAGTAAAACTCTTCAAGACAAAGAAAAAAAACCAGTAATCAATCCGGAAACAGGTCAAACTCTAACAGCTAATATTTTATGTCAACCAGAAAATAAAAACATTATAAAAATATATAAAGAAAATAAAATAGATATCAGTAAATTACAAAAATGTGATGATTTTGAAATTACAAAAGGTGAATATGAAGGTGTTTGGACAACTGTTTTTGTAAAACCATTAGTATGGACATTAATTAACTTAAATAAGATTTTTCAAAGTTATGGTTTAGCTATAATTATTATTACTCTTTTAATAAGAATTATATTGATTCCTGTAACAAAGAAAACAGCGATTCAATCAGAAAATATGAAAAAAGCTCAACCAGAGATTGAAAAAGTAGAGAAAAAGTATAAAGATCGCAATGATCAAGAAAGTTCTATGCAAAAGGGTCAAGAATTACTATTGGTTTATAAAAAATATAATATAAATCCTATGTCAGGTTGTTTATTTTCATTAATTCAAATTCCACTATTCTTTGCTTTCTTTGAAGCAATGAATCGTTTACCTGCCATTTTTGAAGAAAAGTTTATAGGTTTTCAATTAGGAACAAGTCCAGCTAATGCATTTAGTAATAATCACTTTGAATATATCATAATAATCATTTTAGTGTTTGTTACAACTTATTACTCATTTAAATTAAATGGTAGCACAAGTATGAGCAAAGAACAAGAAAGTCAAATGAAATTTATGATGAAATTTATGTTAGCTTTTATTCTAATAATGTCATTTAGTATTTCAGCAGGTATTGCTTTATATTGGATAGTTAATAGCAGTTTTACTATATTCCAAAATATGTATATAAAAAGGAGTAAGAAAAATGAAAGTATTAAAGTATGAAGGAAAAACGAAAGAAGAAGCCATCAATAAATGCCAAAAAGAATTAAATAAAGAAATAAATGAATTATATATTATTGAAAAGGAACAAGAGGGAGGACTTTTTAAAGGAAAAAAAGTTCTAATCGAAGTTTTAGTAAAAGAAGAAGTAATCAAATATATTAAAGATTTTATTCAAAATTTAGGAAATTTAATGGAAGTTCAAATTAATAGTGAAGTTAGAGATGTTGAAGATATTATTAAAGTAATATTAGTAACAGATAAATCTGCTATTATTATTGGAAAAGATGGACGTACTTTAGAAGCCATTCAATTATTAATAAGGCAATCAATTAGAGGCTTAACAGGTTTTAATATCAAAGTTAATATCGACGCTTCTAATTATCGTAAAAATAAAGAAAGAAACTTTGAATATGAAGTAAAGAAAATAGCTAAAGATGTTCTAAAAACAAAAATAGAAGTTAAATTAGATTCAATGAATTCTTATCAAAGAAGAATTGTTCATACGATTGTTTCTGAATTTAATAATTTAGAAACAGTGAGTGTAGGGGAATCTCCTGAAAGATATGTAATTATAAAATATAAGGAAGACTAAGTTAGTCTTTTTTTAATTGACTATAAAAAGTAATTAATGTAAAATAACCACAGAGGGAAAAGTATGAATGAAGAAGAAAGAATATTAAAACTTTTAACTAATGTTGATGATGAATATCACGAAATAGTTAAAGATATATTAAATCATGAAGAATTTATCAAACGAAAGAATTTTCATCATCATGAAAACAGATCGGTATATGTTCATTGTTTGACTGTATCTATTAAAGCATACAAAGTAGCAAAAAAATTAAATCTTGATAAAAATAAGGCTGCTATTGGTGGATTATTGCATGATTTTTATCTTAAAGATTGGCAAAAAACAATTCATATAAAAAAATCTTTCTTTAAATTACATGGTTTTACTCATTCAAAAGAGGCTTTAGAAAACTCTAAAAATTATTTTCCAACCTTAGTTGACAAGAAAATAAGTAATATCATCGTTAGGCATATGTTCCCATTGACACCAATCCCTCCTCTTTATCTTGAAAGTTGGATTGTTACTATTGTTGATAAATATGTATCTTTGGAGATTTTTAAGAGTCCTAAGGAATTACCTAAATATATTGGTATAAAAAGAAAGGAGTAGTTATGATGGAAGATACAATAACAGCTATTTCTACAGCTTTAGGTGTAGGAGCTATTTCGATTATTCGAGTTAGTGGTAATGATTCTATAAAGATTGTTAATAATCTTACTAAAAATAAAAAATTAATTGATGTTCCTAGCCACACGATACATTATGAACATATTTTAGATAATGAAAAATTAATTGATGAAGTCTTAATATCTATCATGCGAGCTCCAAAAACTTTTACAAGAGAGGATATTGTGGAAATAAATGCTCATGGTGGGATTACAACAACCAATCGAATTTTAGAATTATTATTACGTAATGGTTGTCGCTTAGCTGAACCAGGAGAATTCACTAAAAGGGCTTTTTTAAATGGAAGAATTGATTTAACCCAAGCAGAAGGGGTTATGGATTTAATTAATTCTAAGACTGAGAAAGCAAGAGATTTAGCAATCAATCAAATTGATGGTAAAGTATCTAATTTGATAAAAAATTTAAGATCAGAAATTATTAAGGTTCTAGCTAATATTGAAGTTAATATTGATTATCCTGAATATGAGGATATAGAACAAGTAACAAATAAACATATTTTAGATAAAATTGAAGATATAAAAAATCAAATAAAAAAGATATTAAAAGAAAGTGAAAACGGTAAATTAATTAAAGAAGGTATAGCAACTTCGATAATAGGAAGACCAAATGTTGGAAAAAGTAGTTTATTGAATAAATTAATAGGTGAAGATAAAGCAATTGTTACTGAAATTGAAGGAACAACTAGAGATATTGTTGAGGGAACCATCAACCTAGATGGAATTCTTTTAAACATTGTCGATACTGCTGGAATAAGAAAAACTGATGATATAGTTGAAAAGATTGGTGTAAGAAAAAGCATTGAATTAATCGATAAATCAGATTTGATTTTATATGTTTTAAATAATAATGAGAAAATAACTGATGATGATTTAGAAATATTAACAAAATTAGAATATAAAAACCATATCGTTATTATTAATAAAAATGATTTAGAAAATAACTTGGATATTTCTAAAATTTCTTCAAAAAACATTATAAAAACTAGTATTACGAACGATAAAGGGATTGAAGAATTAAAGGAAAAAATTAAAGAACTTTTTAATTTAGAGCAAATAGATACTGATGACATGAGTTATTTAACAAATGCAAGAAGTGTTGCTATATTAAAAGATACCTTAAATAGTGTTGAGGAAGTAAAAAAAGGTCTTAATAATGATTTACCAATCGATATGATTGAAATTAATATTAAAGAAATATGGAACCTACTTGGAGAAATAATTGGGGAAACTTATCAAGAAGAATTAATTGATCAATTATTTAGTCAATTTTGTTTAGGAAAATAGAAAGAAGGTGAATAGATGGAATATGAGGTAATTGTTGTCGGAGGAGGACATGCAGGGTGTGAAGCAGCTTTAGCTTGTGCTAGAAAGGGTCATAAAACACTTTTAGTAACAGGAAATATTAATAATATTGCGGATATGCCTTGTAATCCATCTATTGGTGGAAGTGCTAAAGGAATTGTTGTTCGTGAAATAGATGCTTTAGGTGGCGAAATGGGTAAAGTAGCTGATCGTTCACATATTCAAATTAAGATGTTAAATAATGGGAAAGGCCCAGCTGTTCGTGCCTTAAGATCACAAGCAGATAAACAAGTATATCCAAAAGAAATGTTAAAAGTTTTAGAAAATCAAGATAATCTAGAAATCTTAGAAGCAATTGTAGAAGATTTAATTGTTGATAATGATACCATTAGTGGAATAATTTTAGAAAATAATAAAAAAATAACTAGTGAAATTGTTATTTTAACAACAGGAACTTATTTAAGACCTTCGATTATGGTAGGAGATACTCGTCGTAATGAAGGTCCACATGGAGAAAAACCTAGTTTATATTTAAGTAAAAATCTAGCTAAACTTGGTTTTGAAATTATTAGATTAAAAACAGGAACCCCACAAAGAATTAAAAAGGATACAATTGATTTTAGTAAAGCTAAAATTGAAAATGGTGATAATTGTTTTCATACATTTAGTCATTATCAAAAACCACAATATAAGATAGAAGATCAAGTTCCATGTCATTTAATATATACAACCGAAGAAACACGAAAAATTATTCAAGAAAATTTAAATAAATCAAGTATGTATGGAGGATTAGATGATATTGAAGGGGTAGGTCCTAGATACTGTCCATCAATTGAAGACAAGATTGTTCGTTTTAGTGATAAAGAAAAGCATCAATTATTTTTAGAACCAGAAAGTAGATATACTGATTCAATATATATTCAAGGGTTTTCAACCAGTATGCCATATGATGTTCAAGATCAATTAGTAAAAAGTTTACCTGGTTTAAAAAATGCTAAAATTTTAAAATATGCATATGCTATTGAATATGATGCAATCTATCCAACGCAATTAAAACCATCCCTTGAAACAAAAAAAATAAACAATTTATTTACAGCTGGCCAAATAAATGGGACTAGTGGTTATGAAGAGGCTGCTGGACAAGGTTTAATTGCAGGTATTAATGCTTCATTAAAATTAGAAGGAAAAGATCCTTTAATTTTAAAAAGAGATGAAGCATATATTGGAGTTTTGATTGATGATTTAGTAACTAAAGGAGTAAGAGATCCATATCGTTTATTAACATCAAGAGCTGAATATCGTTTATTATTACGACATGATAATGCAGATTTAAGACTAACTGAGTATGGTTATCAAGTTGGCTTAATCGATGAAGATAGATATACCTTTTTTAAAAATAAAAAAGCTAAGATACAGGAATTAGAAAATAAATTAATAAAATATCGTATAAATCCAACAAAGGAAATAAATAATTATTTGCTTGAAATAAATAGTACTAAATTAAAAGATGGATCAACTTTATATGATTTATTAAAAAGGCCAGAAATTAATATTGAAAAGTTATCTAAATTTATCGAAATTGACTATGATTTAGAAATAATTGAACAAGTTGAAATCAACAATAAATATGAAGGTTATATCAATAAGGTAAAAAAAGAAGCTCAAAAAATGAGTAATTTAGATAATAAATTTATCCCAGAAGATATCGATTACAATAAAATTCATAATTTAGCTAGTGAAGCAAAACAAAAACTCAATGAAATAAGGCCAACTTCAGTTGGTCAAGCTTTGAGAATAAGTGGAATTAATCCAAGTGATATATCAATCTTAATGGTATATTTAAAGAAGGAATATAATAATGACCGTAAATGAATTTATTGATCATTTAAAACAATTAGGTATCGATATTAATGATAAACAACTAAATCAATTAGAAATTTATTATGAATTATTAATTGAATGGAATCAAAAAATTAATCTAACAACTATTGTTGATAAGAAACAAGTATATTTAAAACATTTTTATGATTCCTTAACAATAAGCAAGATAATTAATTTAGAAGAAGAACAAAGTTTATGTGATATTGGAACAGGGGCTGGATTTCCTGGCTTAGTTTTAAAAATTTTGTTTCCTAACTTAAAAGTAACGTTAGTAGACTCTTTAAAAAAGAGAATTTATTTTCTTAATACTGTTATTCAAGAATTAGATTTAAAAGACATTGAAACTATACATGATCGTTGTGAAGAATATGCATTAAAAAATCGTGGTAAATATGATGTAGTTACAGCTCGAGCAGTTGCACCAATAAACATCTTATTAGAATATTCAATTCCAATGGTAAAGGTTAATAAACATTTTATTGCTATGAAGGGGAATATTGAAAAAGAAGAAAATACCTATCACAACGCCATCACCTTATTAAATATTAAAGAAGAAGAAATGATAAAATTTTTATTACCATTTGAAAACAGTAATCGTACTTTAATTAAGTTTAAAAAGGAATCAAAAACCAATCATAAATATCCGAGAAAATTTAGTGATATAAAGAAAAAGCCGCTTTAAAGAGGGCTTTTTTTATAATAAACAAAAATTGGGAAATACTATTATATATTAAAGAAATGAATTATTTCCCAAAAAGTATTGAATTATTTCCCAAGATATAGTATTATATATTTGAAAGAATAAAAAGGGGTTGTGTAGTGTGGATATTGAAAAAAAGATAACGGAATTAAATCTTGCTGATATCTTACCTAATCGCTTTCAACCAAGGATTAAATTTGGTGAAGATGCGATTAATGAATTGTCGGAATCAATCAAAGAACATGGAGTAATTCAACCAATTGTTGTTAGAGCAATTGGTGATAAATATGAAATCATAGCTGGTGAAAGAAGATATAAAGCCAGTGTTTTAGCAGGAAGAAATACAATACCTGCTATTGTTACGGATTTAAATGATAAAGATAGTGCTGAAGTGGCTTTAATTGAAAATGTTCAAAGACAAGATTTAACACCAATTGAAGAAGCAATATCATATAAAAAAATTATTGATATGGGATTTACTCAAGAGCAATTAGCAAGCAAATTAGGAAATAAGCAATCGACGATAGCTAATAAGTTACGATTATTGAATTTAAATGAAGATGTTCAAGAAGCTTTATTAGAAGGAAAAATATCAGAAAGACATGCAAGATCAATTTTAAGACTTAACAGTCAACAACAAACAGAAATATTAAACAAAGTATTATCTGAAAGGTTAACGGTAAGAAAAACTGATCAAGAAATAGACAAATTATTAAATGAAAAAAGTGTTGATACGTCAATTGATAATGTGGAGTTTTTAGATGTTAGTTTATTTAATCAAAAGAAAGAAGAAGAACCTTCTTCGGTAACTATTGATTCTATTTTAGGAATAGAACCAATGGAAGAAAGGGTTAGCCCAATGAATAATGAAAATGAACAAACAACTTTAGGAATTTTTAATAATTCTATTCAATTCCCAAGTGGACCAATCCTTAATGAAGCAATTAAAACGCCAATTAATATACCTAGTAATCCGATTCAAGATGAAGAAACCCCAAATATTCCTAATTTTGAGGTAGAAATTCCTGTTGATGGGGTTAATCCAGGCTTCATGAATATTGAAAAAATTGAAACAGAAGCACAAAATATAAATGAAGATAAACCATTAGCTGATGTGAATTTGTTATTACAACCAGAACCATTTAAAAATAATCAAGATGGTTATGATTTTAACCTATCACAATCAGAAAACACATCTCATGAACCACGTTTTTTTAATAATTTTAAAGAAGAAAATAATATCGAACCAATAAATAATTTTAATTTTTCTATTGAGGAACCAAAAACAAATGAAATAAATAATAATCTTGTAATGGAACAACCAATTGAATCTGAAAAACCATTGGAAACAGAAATATTTCCACAACCAGAAATAACTACAGAAGCACCATTGGAATCGTTTACACCAACAGTCCCAATTGTAAAGTCACAACCAGAAGTATTTCCACCAACCGCACCAATTGTTGAATCACAACCAGAACCAATAAACCCTATAACATTTGATATTCCAATGGAAAATAATATAACTAGTGATAATCAAATAAGTAATGAACCTACCAATAACTTTGATTTTAATATCGAACCAATAAATAATATAAATTCTAATATTGGCCAACCAGTTATGTCAGAAACATTTTACCAAGGTGAAAAAACATTAAAGGCAGCTATTGATATTATTAGAAAATGTGAATCAAGAATCAAAGATATAGGATTTGAGGTCGAAATTGAAGAAATAGACTTTGAAGATATATATCAAGTAATATTTAAAATAAATAAGTAAGCAAGGCTTACTTTTTATTTGCTTATAAGAAAAAAATCCTTTAAATAAGATTAAAATAAAATATTAGATAATTTGGATGACTTTAAGGGAATGAAGAAATATTAATAAATATCGAATTAACTTTAGAAAATGGGAAAAATATTATATTCAAGAGAGCGAACTAAGCAATTTTTTATCCGTAATTGATTTTGATAATTTATTTTTTGTGATTAATTAAAAGAGTAAATATTTTTATTAAGTAAACGAGTAATGATTTACTTTTTATATGGTATAATCATTACAACAAGGAGGGGAAGTTGATGTTTAAATTAGTATCAAAATATAAACCTAGTGGTGATCAACCTGAGGCTATTGAAAAATTAACTAAAGGTATTTTTGATGGAACCAAATATCAAGTTCTTTTAGGTGCAACTGGAACTGGTAAAACTTTTACGATTGCTAATGTAATTGAAAAAATTCAAAAACCAACCCTTGTTTTGGCTCATAATAAAACTCTTGCTGGTCAACTATATAGTGAGTTAAAGGAATTATTTCCAGAAAATAAAGTAGAATATTTTGTATCTTATTATGATTATTATCAACCTGAAGCTTATGTAGCTAAAACAGATACATATATTGAAAAAGATGCCTCTATTAATGATGAAATAGATGAACTTCGTCATGCTGCAACCTCAGCTTTATTAAATAATCGAGATGTTATTGTCGTAGCTTCAGTATCATGTATTTATGGTATTGGTGATATCGATGAATACCGAAAAAAAATGTTAGTAATTAATGAAAATGACCAATATGAACCAAAAGATATTATGGAAAAACTAATTGAGATGTTTTATGAGCGTAATCTCTTAGATTTAAAAAGAGGTAGTTTTCGTAGTAGGGGTGATGTCCTAGAAATTATCCCAGCTAATCAACATGGAAAAGGAATAAGAATAGAATTTTTTGGAGATGTTGTTGAAAAGATAAGTGAATTTGATACTTTGACAGGAGTAATAATAAATAATAAAAAAAGTGTAACTCTTTTTCCGGCTAGTCATTTTGTGACTAGTGAAGAAAAAATTAAATTAGCAATTGCTAATATAAGAACAGAATTAGAAGAACAATTACAGTATTTTAAAAGTCAAAATAAATTATTAGAATACCAAAGATTAAATGAAAGAACTAATTATGATATAGAAATGTTAGCAGAAACTGGATCATGCCGAGGAGTAGAAAATTATTCTCGTCATTTAGCATTAAAAAAACCTGGTGAAACTCCAACAACTTTGATGGACTTTTTTGGTGACGATTTTCTTTTGGTAGTTGATGAATCTCATGTTACTATTCCTCAGGTTAGAGGAATGTATAATGGTGATCAAGCTCGTAAATCAGTCTTAGTAGAGTATGGTTTTAGATTGCCTAGCGCTAAGGATAATCGACCATTAAAATTTGAAGAATTTGAATCGAAAATTAATCAAGTTATCTTTGTTTCAGCAATTCCAGGTAATTATGAATTAGAGAAAACAAATAATGAAATTGTTGAGCAAATTATTAGGCCAACAGGGTTGTTAGATCCAATTATTGAAGTTAGAGATACAACTAATCAAATTGATAATTTAATTGAAGAAATTAATAAACAAATTACTAAAAGTCAAAGAACTTTAATAACTACTTTAACGATTAGAATGTCAGAAGAATTAACGACTTATCTTAAAAACATAAATATTAAAGTCGCATATCTTCATAGTGAAGTAAAAACCTTAGAACGATTAAAAATTATTAGAGATTTAAGATTAGGTAAATATGATGTCTTAGTTGGAATAAATTTACTAAGAGAAGGTTTAGATATCCCTGAAGTTAGTTTAATTGTGATTATGGATGCTAATAAACAAGGTTTTTTAAGAAGTGATAAAAGTTTAATTCAAACGATAGGAAGAGCAGCTCGAAATGAAGAAGGTCGTGTTATTATGTATGCTGATACAATTAGTGATTCCATGAAAGTAGCGATTAATGAAACCAATCGTCGTCGAAATATTCAAGAGCAATTTAATCAAGAACATAATATTATACCCAAAACAATTATTAAAGAAATTAGAGATGTTATTAGTAACAATAAAGAAGAAGTAGAAGAAAAAGAAATAAAGATGTCAAAACAAGATAAACATAAACTTATGATTAAAATTGAAAAGGCGATGAGAGAAGCTGCTAAGGAATTAGATTTTGAAAGAGCAACAGAATTAAGAGATATTTTATTTGAATTGAAAAGTGGAGATAATTAAAATTTTACATATAATGTACTATCTACACTAAACAGTTGTATTTTTAATGTTAAAAGATATGAAAATATGTTATAATATTGCAAGGAGATGATGAAAATGAAAGTAATCATAATCGATGAAAAGAGTAGTATTAATAAAGTAAGATTAAATCGTTTTATTGATTGGTTAATAAATATGGTTGGTTATGCTTTAGTTTTAATTACAGTATCAGTGTTGTTTCCTAAAACTATTCAAATAGATAATTCATATTTTGGTTTGTGGGGATTACTGGCTGCTGTTGTTATTTATATTTTAAATAAAACAGTTAAACCGATTCTTGTTTTTTTCACTTTACCAATAACAGGATTAACTTTAGGACTATTTTATCCTTTTATAAATGTAATTATCTTAAATATTGTTGATTTTATTTTAGGTGATTATTTTACTATTAATGGAATTTTTATGTCGTTTATTGTGGCTGTCTTTATTTCAATTATGAATATATTAATGGATAAATTAGTCATTCAACCTATTTTAAGAAGGGGACGATAAAATGCACGGAGTTATATTAGATTTAGGAATTATTCAAATATATTGGTACTCTTTAATTTTATTTATGGCTTTTTTAATTGGAGGGTCAATTACTCTTTATGAAGCCAAAAGATTCAATGTTCCTGAAAATTTTATGATCAATTTGTTTTTCTTTTTAATTCCTATTAGTATCATTGGTGCTAGATTATATTATGTAGTTTTTAATTGGAGTTACTATAGTGAAAATTTAATTGATATTCTAAAAATATGGGAAGGTGGTCTAGCTATTCATGGTGGATTAATTTTCGGATTACTTTGGATAATCTTTTATTCAAAACGCTATAAAGTTAGAACCCTTAGAATATTAGATTTTATTTCTATCGGTTTGATTTTAGGTCAATCAATTGGAAGATGGGGTAATTTCTTTAATAAAGAGGCTCATGGTCCAGAAATAGCTTTAGAAACCTTACAAAAAATTTTTCCTGATTTTATTGTTGAAGGAATGAATATTGGTGGAATTTATTATCACCCTACTTTCTTATATGAATCCATCTGGTGTTTCTTAGGATTTATCTTTTTAATTATTATGAGAAAATATAAATACCTTAAGATTGGTCATCTGAGTAGTTTATATTTAATTTGGTATGGGATTGGAAGATTTGTGATTGAATGGCTTAGAACAGATAGTCTAATGATTGGAGATTTTAAAATAGCTGTTTTTGTATCATTCTTTATGGTTATTGCTGGTTTTGTAATGATGGTTTTACTTAATAGAGGATCACGTTTTCAAAATCAATACAATGAAATGGGAGATATAAATGAAATTAAATTTTGATTGTGTCATTATTGGAGCTGGTATTGCTGGGATAACAGCAGCTATTTATTTAAAAAGATCGAATGTTAATGTTTTATTACTTGATAAAGGAGCGCCAGGAGGTCAATTAAATGGTATTAGTAAAATAGATAATTATCCAGGTTTCTCATCGATTAGTGGACCTGATTTAGCGAGTAGTCTTTTTGAACAAATGAATAATTTAAATATTGAATACCGTTATGGAAATGTTATCGATGTTGAAAATAATGAAGATTATAAAGTTGTAACGACTGAAATAGAAAGAATTTATACTCAAGCAGTTATTATAGCAACTGGTCGTCAACCCAAAAAATTGGGTATTAAAAAAGAAGATGAATTAGTAAGTCGTGGGATTAGTTATTGTGCTCTTTGTGATGGAATGTTTTTTAAAGATAAAATAGTAGCAACGATTGGTAGTGAACATGGTGCCTTAACAGAAGCTCTATATCTAGCAGATATCTGTAAAGAAGTAATTATGATTAATCCTAAGGATGTTTTTGCAGGAGAAGAAGACCTAATCAATAAAATTAATAATAAACCAAATATTCGTATTATTTATAATAGTCAGGTCACACAATTTAATAGTAAAAACGATGTTTTAGATTCAATTGTTATTAACGATAAAGATAAAATAGAGGTCTCAGGGGTTTTTATTTACACAGGACTCGAACCAACTAATGATTTTTTAAAAAAGTTACCTATTAAACTTGAAAAGCAATATATTGTTGTAGATGATAAGATGAAAACAAGTATTGATAATATCTATGCTTGTGGTGATATTGTCAAGAAAAGTGTCTACCAATTAACGACCGCTGTGAGTGATGGAGCCATTGCTGCTGTTAATGTAAAGAAAAATTTAAAATAATGTCAACTTAATTTTTAATACTCAATTTAATGAGTATTTTTTTATTTCGGTATAAAAATTAAATAATATATAGTATAATTAAAGGGGTGATAGGATGCAAAAAAAAGTTGTTGTTCTTGGTGGAGGAACCGGATTATCTTTTTTACTTCGTGGTTTAAAAGAATATCCGCTAAATATTTCAGCGATTGTAGCTGTAAGCGATGATGGTCAAAGTTCAGGGAGATTAAGGGAAGAATTTAATACACCAGCCGTTGGTGATGTTAGAAGAGTGCTGATTTCATTGGCGGAAACGGAACCATTATTTGAGGAATTATTTAATTACCGATTTAAAACAACTAGTGATTTAAACGGTCATACTGTTGGTAACTTATTATTAACAGCTATGAAAAATATAACAGGTAATATGTCTGATGGTATTGAATCATTAGGAAAAGTATTAAATTTAAAAGGAAAAGTACTACCTTTAACTGAAGATAATGTTGTCTTAATGGGTAAAATGGAAGATGGTAGCATAATTGAAGGAGAACATAATATTACATCATCTAATAAGGGGATTAAAGAAGTCTATTATAAAGAAAAACCAATTGTTAACCCAGAAGCAATTAATGCTGTTAGAGAAGCAGATTTAATTATTCTAAGTATGGGAAGTGTTTTCACAAGCATTATTCCAACTTTATTATGTAAAGAATTAATTAAAGAAATAGATAATAGTAAGGCTCCTATTTTATATACCTGTAATATGATGACTCAACCAGGAGAGACAGATAATTGTAATGCTAGCCATCATATTAAAATATTAAATAAATATTTAGGAAAACGAAAAATCGATATAATAATTGCTAATAATGGTGAAATTAATCAAGAATTAATTAGTAAATATGAAACATTAGAACAAAAAGACCAAGTTTTATATGATGAAGAAAATCTGAAGAAGATGAATATCCAAACAATTGCTGATAATTTTGTTTTGATTGAAGATGATATGATTAGACATGATCGCATAAAACTATCATTTTATATCTATTCAGTTTTAATAAGAGGTTAAAATGTCATTTACAAGTATTGTTAAAAGTGAAGTTAGTAAAGTAGAGTTATTTGGAAGTGAAAACATATCCGAATTATCAGCTATTATTCGTAATAGTAATTATCAAGAAAATAGTATTAAAATAACAACTGAAAATGCAAGTGTAGCTCGACATATTTACTCATTGATTAAAGATGTTTATGATATAAGTCCTATTATAACGGCACGAAAAGGGTATAATTATCAAAAAAAGTTTATTTATATTGTTGAAATCAAACAAAAGAAAGCAATCATTTTAAGTGATCTATGTATCGATAATGGTGATTTAAATAATGTTCCTAAAGATTATTTAGTAGCTGATGAAGAATTGAAAAGGGCTTATATCAAAGGTGTCTTTCTAATTACTGGAAGTGTTAATGATCCTAAAAAATCACGATATCATTTAGAATTTATTGTTGATAATGAGAAATATGCTAATTTTATTTCTGACTTATTAAATACTTTTGATTTAAATAGTAAAGTTTTGAAAAGAGAAAGTAAATTTATGGTTTATATAAAAGAAGCTGAAAAAATAGGGGATTTTTTAAGATTGATTAAAGCTAGTAATGCGGTCTTATATTATGAGGATATTAGAATTTATCGTGATCATAAAAATATGACTAATCGTCTAAATAATTGTGAACAGGCTAATATCGATAAAATGATTGAAGCAGCTACGAAACAAGTCAATGATATTCAAACCATTATAGATGTAGTTGGAATTGATTTACTTGATGAAAAAGAGCAAGTTGTAGCTACTTATCGGTTAAAATATCCAGAGGCTTCACTACAAGAACTTAGTGAGATTATTACAATTGAAACAGGAAAAGCAATTACTAAATCAGGAATTAATCATCGAATAAGAAAAATTGAGAAAATTGCTAATCGTATAAGAACAAATGAGAAAAAATAATATTTTCTCATTTTCTTTTTTATAATATAGGACATATCCCCCTTTTTATAGTATAATAATGTTGTAATTATTTATATAGAGGTGATTTATGAAAGTTATATTTATTAAAGATCTTCGTGGACAAGGTCAAAAAGGGGATATAAAAGAAGTAAAAGACGGTTATGGTATGAATTTTTTGATAAAAAAAGGTTATGCTGTAATTGCTAATGAGAGCAACCTAAAAATGCTTCAAAGTAATCAACAAAAAAAAACCTTAGAAGAAGAAACTAATATTAAAGAATGTGAAAGAATTAAAAAAGTATTAGATTCATTAACTTTAAAATTTAAAGTTAAAACAGGGGAACAAGATCGTGTCTTTGGGAGTGTTAGTATTAAACAAATAATTAATGAATTAAAAACTCACAATCTTGATATCGATAAGAAAATGGTTAATCTAAAAGAACCATTAACGAGTTTAGGTTTTCATAATGTTGAAATTGAATTACATAAAAAAGTAAAAACAATTTTAAAAATAGAATTAATAAAAGAGTAGGTGAAATTATGGCAGAAAGAGTAATGCCTCATAGTATAGAAGCAGAACAATCAGTTTTAGGATCATTATTTTTATCAAAGTATGCGCTTCAAAAAGGGATAGAGTCTTTATCAAGTAATTTATTTTATTTAGATTCTCATGCTAAGATATTTACTGTTATTAGTGATTTGGCAGAAAAGGGAACACCTGTTGATATTACAACAGTAACAGCTGAATTAGATAAGAGAAAATGGTTACAGCAAGTAGGTGGAGTTGAATATTTAACTGAGTTAGTTAATATGCTACCTAGTGCATCTAATGCTGATGAATATATTCGTCTTGTCAATGAAAAGGCTGTTTTAAGAAGATTAATCGAGGAAGCTACTCAAATTGTTACTTCTGGGTATAATTCAACTGATTCAATTAATGAAGTATTAGATAGTGCTGAAATGAAAATTTTGAATGTTGTTAGGACAAGAAAAGGGACTGAGTTTAAAACAATTCAAGAAGTATTATTTAAAGCCCAATCTGATTTAGAAAAACTAGCTAAGAATAAAGGTGAAATTACTGGTATTCCTAGCGGTTTTTATGATTTAGATAGTCTGACATCTGGATTTCATCCTAATGAATTAATCATTATTGCAGCTCGTCCTGGGGTTGGTAAAACAGCTTTAGCTTTAAATATTGCTACGAATGTTGCAATGAATACGGATAAAACAGTGGCTGTTTTTAATATGGAGATGTCTGCTGAACAATTAGTTATTAGAATGCTAGCTCAAGTTGGACAAATAGATGGTAATAAATTAAAAAATGGATGGTTAGAACACAACGATTGGAAAAGAGTTAATGAAGCAATCAGTCGTTTAGCTGATACTAAAATGTATATCGATGATACCCCTGGTATGACCATTAGTGAAATTAGAGCTAAGTGTCGTCGTTTAGCATCTTCAGAAGATGGCTTGGGATTAGTTATCATTGACTATTTAACACTTATTCAAGGAACCAGTCGTTATGCGGGTAATAGACAACAAGAAGTAGCAGAAATATCTCGTGGTTTAAAAACAATGGCGATGGAATTAGGAGTTCCTGTTATTTCGTTAGCTCAACTTTCAAGAAATGTTGAAGGTCGAGAAAGTAAACGACCATTGTTAAGTGATTTAAGAGAATCAGGGGCAATTGAACAAGATGCAGATATTGTTTCTTTCTTACACAGGCCTGATTATTATGGTGAAAACACCGATGAACCAACTAGTGAAGTAGAATTGATTATTGCTAAACATCGTAATGGTCCAACTAAAGATATAAAATTATTTTTCCAAAAAAATACCAATACTTTTATTAATGTCATTAATAAAGAAGAAGATAGGTGATTAGATGAAAAAAATTTCAACTTGGATTATTATATTATTGCTTAGTGTAGCAATCTTTTGGTTGGGTTTTGATTATAAAACATCAATAAAACCTAAAACTTATTATCAAGTCTATCTTGACGATCAAGTATTAGGTGTTATTAAATCAAAAGAAAAACTATATGATTATATTAACAACAAAGGTAATTATTATAAAAAAGAATTAGGTGTTGATACTGTTTATCCACCAAATGGATTAGAAGTTAAGAAAATAACAACTTATGATAAAAAGGTTGATAAGGTTAATGATGTTTATAACCGTATTGATAAATTAAAACCTTTTACTATTGAAGGTTATCAATTAACAATTAATAAAGAGGATGAAAATGAAATAATATATATAACTGATCCTAAGATATTTGAAAATGCTGTTAAAAATACGATTACTGCTTTTATTGGAGAAAACAATTATAAGTTATATTTAAATGAAGAACAGAAAAAGATTGAAACAGTGGGTAATATTATTGATAATGTCTATGTCGAAGAAGATTTAACGTTAAAAAAGACTAAAATTTCAGTTGAAGAAACAATTTATATCGATGAGGATGAATTATCTCAATATCTATTATTTGGAACGAATGAGAAAAATCAAACTTATACTGTAAAATTAGGTGATACGATTGATCGAATTGCTTTTACTAATAAGATTAACGTAGAAGAGTTTTTTATTAGTAACCCTGAATTTAATAGTATTGATAATTTATTATTTCCTGGTCAAGAAGTATATGTAGGAATCATCGATCCTGTTTTAAGTATTGTTGTTGAAGAAACAAAAGTAGAGGATGTTGAAAGAAAATATCGTACGGAATACCGTAAAGATGCTAGTAGGGTTATTGGTGAAGATGAAATTGTTCAAGAAGGGGTTAGTGGCCTAGATCGTGTTACCACTTTAGTTAAATCAGTTAATGGTAACGTTGTTATTGTTGAACCTGATACTACTATAGAAATAAAACCATCAGTAACCGAAGTTGTTTTGGTTGGAACGAGATATCAACCAAGCGTTGGATCTTTATATTCATGGGGATGGCCAACACAAGGTGGTTGGATGATTACATCTTATTATCAATATCGAAGTAATCCATTTACCGGTAGGCGTGAATTACACGCAGCTATAGATATTGCAGGACCAGGTTATGGTTCTAATATCTATGCAGCTAATAATGGTACTATTTATAAAGCTCAATGGCACAATAGTTTAGGTTATTATATTATCATTAATCATAATAATGGGTATTATAGTTTATATTCCCACTTATCTAGTATTAGAAAAGGTAAAATAGGTTCGGTAGTTGGTCGTGGTGAAGTAATTGGTAGTATGGGTATGACAGGAGATGCAACGGGTCCTCACCTTCATTATGAAATATGGGTAGGAGTACCGTTTAATGGTGGATATCAAACCAATCCACTGAATTATTATTAATGAGAATATGTGTACTTGCTAGTGGTAGCCAAGGTAATTGTACTTATGTTGAAACAAAGAATAACAAAATCTTAATTGATTTAGGTACTAATTTAACCTATACTACTAGCCAATTAAATTCTATTGGAGTAGATCCTAAAGAAATAGATACTATTTTAATAACTCATACCCATGGAGACCATGTAAGTGGTCTTTCACCTTTTATTAAGAAATATAATCCTACTATTTACTTAAGTAAAAAGATGCATGAAGAGTTAACCATTAAATTAAAAAATTACTACTATTTAGAAGAAACCCTTTTTCTTGATGATACAATTATTGATGTTATTAAATTATCTCATGACAAAAATGATATTAATGGTTATATTATTGAAAGTGAAGATAAGAACTTAGTATATATAACTGATACAGGTTATATTAATCAAAAATATCATTCTAAACTAAGTAATAAAAGTGTTTATATAATGGAAAGTAATCACGATATTGAAATGGTTATGAATTGTTTACGACCACATCATATAAAGATGAGAATTATTAGTGATAAAGGACATTTATCAAATAATGATTCAGCTAGATACTTATCTAAATTTATTGGGGATAAGACAGAAATGATTGTATTAGCTCATTTAAGTAATGACAATAATACTCAAGAATTAGCACTTACTACCTTACAAACGG
Source organism: Bacilli bacterium (assembly GCA_028684735.1). Classification (GTDB taxonomy): domain Bacteria; phylum Bacillota_I; class Bacilli_A; order RF39; family UBA660; genus UBA5364. The sequence goes on from JAQUFI010000001.1 coordinate 37,472, forward strand.
TATTAAAAGAAAAAGAAAAAAGTTTTGATAATATTATGATAGCTAAACAAGATAACAGAATCGAGTTAATTGAATTATGATTAAGATTATAGCAGTAGGCAAAATAAAAGAAAAGTATTTTAAAGAAGCCATCGATGAATACACTAAAAGGTTAAGTCGTTATACCAAACTAAAGATAATTGAAGTAGAGGATATTGATCTATCTAATCCAACCCTTTCTTTAGAAAAAGAAAGAGATAACCTTATTAAGTATATTGATAAAAATGATTATGTGATTGTTTTAGACATTAAGGGTGAATCATTAAATTCATTAGAATTATCGAAAAAGATTGATAATACCTTAATCAATTATTCTAATATAACCTTTATTATTGGCGGTTCTTATGGATTACACGAAGACATTAAAAAAAGAAGTGATTATCAATTATCTTTTTCAAAGTTAACTTTTCCTCATCAAATGTTTAGAGTTTTACTCTTAGAACAGATTTACCGCTCTTTTAAAATTATTAAAAATGAAAGTTATCATAAATAATGTATAAAAAAAATAAATATCACTCAATATTTAGTAGGAGATGATATTTATGAGAAAGTCGATACTATTTATTTTAGGAATGCTGATGATTTATTTATTATTAGGTAATATATACACAAATAAGATTGTCATCCCTGATGAGGCAATTCGACTTAGAGTAATACCTCATAGTAATAATAAAAACGATCAAATGATTAAACAACAAGTATCGATATTATTACAAGATGAGATGTATCATTTGCTTAAAAATACAACGAAAATTGAAGAAGCTCGAAGTATTATTAATAATAATTTAGATAAACTTGATATGTCAATTAACAACCTCTTAACAAATAAAAAGTATCCTTATGGGTATCAAGTTAATTTTGGATATAATTACTTTCCTGAGAAGGAATACAATGATATTATCTATAATGAAGGTTACTATGAATCCTTATTAGTAACCTTAGGAAATGGTTCAGGGGATAATTGGTGGTGTGTTCTTTTTCCACCATTATGTTTATTAGAAGGAACAGAAAGCAATACCATTGAATATAAATTTTTTATTAAAGAAATAATCGATAAATATTTTTAGTCTAAATTATTATTTCTTAAATAGAATTTTATAGGAGGATGTTATGAGCTTTCTTTTTATCGTTTTGATTGCTGTTAGCTTGAGTATGGATGCTTTCTCGCTATCACTAGCTTATGGTACTTTAAATATTGATAAAAAAAATATAATTATATTAACAATTATGATAGGCATCTTCCACTTGTTTATGCCTTTTCTAGGTTTGTTTCTAGGAAATAAAATATTAAAATGGATTCCTATTGAACCTGACATAATTGTTTTTATTATCTTAACTTTTATTGGTATAGAAATGATTATTGATTCTAAAAAGCATAGAAGTTTTAAAAAAATGAATTTTTTTCAATTAGTATTGTTTAGTTTAGCTGTTAGTATAGATAGTTTTTCAGTAGGAATTGGTTTAAATTTAATTACTTTTAATTATTTATCAGCTACTCTTGTTTTTTCTTTTACTAGTGGTATGTTTACTTATCTAGGATTAATTTTAGGAAATAAAATAAATTATATCATGGGTTCAATGGCCACGATAATGGGTGGTCTTATTTTAATTATTATTGGTTTATTCTATTTGTTATAACAAAACCTTTACTTATATTGACATTAAAAATGATAATTCAATTGCTTTAATAATAAAAAAAATATATAATTAAATTGGTGATAAGATGATAGTAAACATGAAAGATATGTTGAATAAAGCAAAAAAGGGAAAATATGCAGTACCTCAATTTAATATTAATAACTTAGAATGGACGAAATATATCCTTGAGGAATGTCAAAAGAATAATAGTCCAGTTATTTTAGGGGTTAGTGAAGGGGCAATTAAATATATTGGTGGCTATAGTGTTGTCGTTAGTCTTATTAAAGAATTAGTTAAGGAATTAAAAATAACAATCCCTGTAGCTATCCATTTGGATCATGGCACAAGTATTGATTCTTGTATAAAAGCAATTAATGCTGGTTTTACATCAGTTATGTTAGATGCTTCAAAGGAAATATTAGATGAAAATATTAAGTTAACTAAAGAAATAATGAGATATGCATCTAAATTTAAGGTTACGGTTGAAGCAGAGATAGGTCATATTGGTGGTACTGAAGATAATGTTACTAGTAATATTATGTTTGCAAAAGTAGATGAAAGTATTAGATTTACTAAAGAAACAAAGGTTGACTTTTTAGCACCGGCACTAGGTAGTGTTCATGGCTTATATAAAGGCGAACCTAACTTAGATTTTAAAAGGATGCTTGAAATCAGTATTAAAACTAGTACCCCTTTAGTCTTACATGGTGGAACTGGTATTCCTGATGATAAAATAAGAGAAGCTATTAGTTGTGGGATTGTTAAAATTAACATTAATACGGAATTACAAATTGTTTGGTCAAATGCTGTTAAGATGTATTTAAGTAATAATCCTATGGTATATGATCCAAGAAAGATTATCGGATCAGGTGAAATGGCTATAAAAGAGACAGTTAGACAAAAAATTATCTTACTTGGTTCAGAAAACCAAGCATAGTATATCAGTGGAGGTATGTATGAAACAAATAAGAATTAGTGGTGGACATGTTTTAGAGGGAACAATTAGAATTAGTGGGGCAAAGAATAGTGCCGTAGCACTAGTTCCAGCCTCATTGTTATCTGATGAAATTGTTAAATTAGATAATGTTCCTAATATTTCTGATATCGATGCCTTAAATGAGATTTTAACTTTTTTAGGTGCAAAAGTAAAACGAAATGGTGAATTGATGGAAATTGATTCAAGTGAAGTTGAAAATAAAGGAATCCCTGAACATATATCTAAAAAATTACGAGCATCATATTACTTTATGGGTGCTTTATTAGGAAAATATAAAAAAGTAGAAATGTATTTCCCTGGTGGATGTTCAATTGGGTCTAGACCAATCAATCTCCATTTAAAAGGATTTGAAGCTTTAGGAGCAACGGTTATTGAAGAAGGAAATAAATATACAATTTATGCTGAAGAATTAAAGGGTAGTCATATTTATTTAGATATGGCTAGTGTTGGAGCGACGATTAATATTATGCTTGCAGCTGTAAAAGCAACTGGTTTAACAATTATTGAAAATGCTGCTAAAGAACCTGAAATCGTCAATGTAGCAACTTTCTTAAATCAAATGGGTGCTAAAATAACTGGAGCAGGAACAAGTGAGATAAAAATAACAGGTGTTGATAAACTAGGTAGTTGTTATATGGAAGTTATTCCTGATCGAATTGAAACAGGAACTTATGTAATTGCTGGTGCTTTAAGAGGTAAAAACTTAAAAATAGATAATATTATTCCTGAACATATTGAAGCACTTTTAATTAAATTAAAAGAAATGGGTGTTAAGTTAGATGTATATGAAGATCATTTAATGATATCGGCTACAGATAATTTAAAACCAGTTAATATAACAACTCAAGTCTATCCAGGTTTTGCAACTGATTTACAACAACCAATCACAACCTTGTTGACAATGACTAATGGTACTTGTCAATTAGAAGAGACCATCTATGAAAATAGATTTCAAAATGTTGAATACCTAAATAAAATGGGCGCAGATATAACCATCAAAGATCAATCAATTGTTATTGTAGGACCATCTAAATTAAGGGGAACAACTGTTAAAGCAACAGATTTAAGGGCGGGTGCTTGTCTTATTCTAGCAGGATTAATTGCTGAAGGAGAAACAGTTATTGAAGAAGTTGAACATGTTCTTCGAGGATACGAAAACATAATTGAAAAATTAACGGATGTTGGTGCTAAAATTAAATTAGAAGAAATATAATGAAGTAGAGTAAATCTACTTTTTTTGGAGGTTTTTATGAAAAAACTATTTATTTTAATTATTATTTTAGGATCAGTTTTCTTAATTTATATGACGACAGTCAATAAAAAAAGTTATTATCTATCACTTGGTGATTCAATTGCTGTTGGAATTAATGCTTATGGTGATAGATCATATGGGTATGCTAATCAAATAAGGGATTATTTAAAAGAAAAAAATAACTTGGATGCTTATGTATCGGAGTTTGCCAAAGAAGGTTACCGAACAACAGATTTAATCAACGATATTAAAACGAATCGGGAAATAATTATTGGTGATAAACCTAAAACAATTCAAAATGCTTTAATTAAAGCTGATATTATTACGGTTTCAATTGGTTTAAACGATATATTGTATTATTTGACAGTTGACTCTGAACAACCATATAATAAAGTCAATGAAATTATGACCGATATTAAAGAATTATTTAAATTACTAAAAGAGTATTCAAAAGAACAAATCATCGTTTTAGGTTATTATAATCCATTACCTAATCATCAACATAAAGAGGAAATCGAAGATATTATTATCTATGCTAATCAAAAATTAAAAATACTGTGTAATGATTACAATATTCAATATGTTGATTTATATTACTTATTTGAAGATAATGACTATTTAGTTAATCCTGATAACATTCATCCTTCTAATGAAGGCTATCTAGCAATCACTAATAAAATAATTGCTTTAATAGATTAAAAAATGTTATAATATAATAAGAGGTGGTTAAATGGAAAAGGTCTTTTCGAAGATTTTTATGTGGATGTTTGTTGGATTGTTAGTTACGTTTGGAACATCCTTTTATGTCGCAACCCAAGAAAATATGCTTTATAATATCTTTAATACAGGAACATATTGGTTTATTATTATTGCTGAATTAGCTTTAGTATTTATCTTATCAGCTAGGGCTCATAAAATGAACTTTTTTACAGCAGCTGTCATGTTTATTATTTATTCAATGATATCTGGATTAACATTTTCAATTATCTTTGTTGCTTTTGAAATAAGTTCAATTATTTTAATCTTTGGAATAACAGCAGCAATTTTTGGATTATTTGCGGTAATTGGTTATACGACTAATCTTGATCTATCGAAGATATCAACGCTCTTATTTATGGGATTAGTCGGAATAATCTTAGCTACTATCGTTAATATGTTTTTACAAAATCAATTATTTGATATTATTCTATCTTGGATTGGAATTATAGTTTTTATTGGATTTATTGCTTATGATATTCAAAAGATTAAAAGAATTATACCGATGATTGAAAACCAAGAGAGCATAGCGATTGTCGGTGCTTTACAGTTATATCTTGATTTTATTAATATTTTCATTAGATTATTAAGTTTGTTTGGGAAATCAAGAGATTAATATTGCATTTTCCTTTAAACCTTGCTATAATAATAACGCTTTTAATTAATATGAATTAATTTTATACAAAGGAAGGAGATTTATATGAAAAAAGGAACACACCAAAATTACGTTGAAACTAAAGTAACTTGTGCATGTGGAAATGCATTTACAGTCCAATCAAATAAAGAAGAATTACATATTGAAGTTTGTGATAAATGTCATCCTTTCTTTACTGGAGTTCAAGGAACAACGATGAAGGCAGGAAAAGTAGAAAAATTCAATCGTAAATATGGTTTACAAAAAGAAGAAAAATAATTCTTTTTTTTTGTAAAAATTTATTAAGCAATGGTATAATAATGATATATCAAGAAAGAGGGACATAATATGTGTGGAATTGTAGGATTCATTGATAAAAAAGAAACAAAAGAAAAAAATAAAATAATTAAAAAGATGTCTGAGAAGATTATTCATCGAGGACCAGATAGTGAAGGTTTTTATGTGGATGAGATTATTGCCTTAGGTCATCGTAGGTTAAATGTCCTTGATTTAGAAACTGGTGATCAACCAATCTATAATGAAAAAAAAGATAAGCTTATTATCTTTAATGGGGAAATATACAACTTTCAAGAATTAAGAAAAGAATTAAAGAAGAAAAAATATAAATTTATAACTAATAGTGATACCGAAGTTATTCTTCATGGTTATGAAGAATATGGTGCTAGAATTGTTAATAAATTAAGAGGGCAATTCGCTTTTGTGATATGGGATATCAAAAAGAAAGAACTATTTGGAGCTAGAGATCATTTTGGAATGAAACCATTTTATTATGCTAAAATGGATGATACCTTTATCTTTGGTTCAGAAATAAAAAGTTTTATTCCTCATCCTAATTTTAAAAAAGAAATAAATAAGGATGCTTTAAAACCATATTTGACTTTTCAATATTCAGTTTTAGAGGAAACTTTCTTTAAGAATGTTTATAAGTTATTACCAGGTCATTATTTTACGTATAAAAAAGGTCAAATGAAAATTAAAAAGTACTATGAAATAGAATTTAAAGAACAAAACAAACCAATTGATAAATATATGGAAGAAATCGAAAAAGTAGTAAAAGAATCAGTTAAGTACCATAAGGTTAGTGATGTTCCAGTAGGCTCTTTCTTATCAGGAGGCGTTGATTCGAGTTATATCACAACTCTTTTAAAACCAAATAAAAACTTTTCAGTTGGATTTGAGAATAAAGGTTTTAGTGAGGTTAATTATGCAAAAGAGTTATCAGACTTATTAAAAATTGAAAATGTTAATAAAATAATTAAAGCTGATGAATTTTTTGATAAATTAGAATTAGTTCAATATCACTCTGATGAACCACATGCCAATTTATCAGCTGTTCCTTTATACTTTTTATCAGAGCTAACTAAAGATCATGTTACCGTTGTCTTATCTGGTGAAGGGGCAGATGAACTATTTGGGGGCTATACTTCTTATAGTTTAGTCAAAGAAGATAAAATGTATCGTAAAGTACCTAAGTTTATTAGATACTCCTTAGGTAAAATTGCTAACTCATTACCTACATTCCACGGAAAACATTTCTTAGTTAAGAATGGGTTGCCGATTGAAGATTACTATGTTGGTCAAGCTTTTATCTTTGATGATAAAGAAGCTAAAAAGATTGTTACAGAACCATATAAACATGGTCCTAATTTTAAAGAAATCACAAAACCTATTTTCGATAAAGTAAAAAATAAAGATGATGTAACTAAAATGCAGTATCTTGATATGCATTTATGGTTACCACATGATATCCTATTAAAGGCTGATAAGATGACGATGGCTCATTCAATTGAAGTTAGGGCGCCATTACTCGATATCGAAGTAATGAAAATTGCTTCTAAAATCCCAACTAATTATAAAATCAGTCATGGTACAACTAAATATATTTTTAGAGAGTGTACGAATAAGGAATTGCCAGAAGAATGGGCTAAAAGACCTAAACTGGGTTTTCCTGTACCTTTTACACAATGGATAAAAGAAGATAAATATTATAATCTTATTAAGAAAGAATTTACTCAATCATATACGAAAGAATTCTTTAATCAAGATGAGATATTAAAATTGTTAGAGGATCATTATCATAATAAAACAAATAATGGGCGCAAAATTTGGACCATCTATGCCTTCTTATTATGGTATAAAGTTTATTTTTTGGTTAATAAATAAGAGAGTAATCTCTTTTTTCTTTTACCTACTAGAATAATTTGAATATAAATGGTAAAATGATAATTATATGGAGATGAGAGAATGGATTTGAGAGAAATAAAAGAATTTTTCAAAGACACAATAGGTTATATTTTAGTTGCTATCTTTATTATCTTTGTTGTATTATATATCGTATCGCTTCAACAGGTAATAGGACCTTCAATGAGTCCAACTTTAAATGATGGTGATGTTTTACTGTTAAATAAATTTGTTTATTCCCTTCGCGAGATAGAAAGAAATGAAGTAATTGCTTTTGATTATGATGA
>JAQUFI010000107.1 GCA_028684735.1 Bacilli bacterium
CCATTATCAGCACCTAATGTATCAAAGTTAAGTCAAGAGTATAGATTAAAGAAAATATTAGTTGATAATAATATGTTAGTAGATAATAAGATAATTAAAAATAGTAATTTAGGAACAAAAGTAGAAAATGAAATAGTAGATATTCTTTTATATTTAGCAGGGTATCATCATCTTGATGATATAGAGTTTCTTCAGGATGGTTTTTATATTAGTGATATGGAAGAGATATTTGGTTTTTCTAATAATTAAGTTAAAAAGATTACGTGTCGTAATCTTTTTTAAATTCTTCAAATGTGCCACTATATAATACTTTAAGAGGATTTTTAGGTGGTCCTTCTAGTAATTTACCGTCCATTGCATATCTACCACCATGAGTAGGGCAATCCCATGTTTTTTCTAAGGGGTTGAAATGTAATTCAGATAACATATGAGTACAAGTAATATCTAGAATAGTTATATTATCGTCATAATCTCTATAAATACCTGCTTTTTGCCCATCATACTTAATTACTCTTCCTTCACCTTGTTTAAGGTCAGTTAGGTCCTCATTACCTTCAAATTTCGATTTAATCAGCTCACCAACGAAGCTAAAAACTTCAGTCATAACTTTTCCCATTGAAGTTGAGAAGTCGGCTCTAGAGGTGGAATATAGCTTTTCATAAGGGTTATCATTATTAACTATTAAATCAGTTATTATATTACCAGCCAGTGTCCCAGTTGTTAATCCCCATTTTTTATAACCTGAAACCACAAAAATATTTGAATTTTTTGATAATCTTCCAATATAAGGAATTTGGTCAGGAGTGTCATAGTCTTGAGCTGACCATGTTGCTAAAACATTTTCAACACCCGCGATATCATCAGCAAACTTTATAAGATTATCAAAGTGTTCATCTTTCTTATCTTCTTCACGACCAGTAGCATGTGATTCACCAACAACAATTAATATTCGTTTCCCATCTTCTATGTGTGTTCTAATTGATCTAGTGGGTTTTCCTGCATTAATATAACTTCCATCCGGCCACTCACGTCTAGCTTCAACAGCAACACCATAAGCTCTTTTAGCATAGAGCCTAGTATAGAAAAGATTAAATCCATCATAAATAGGATACTGTGTAGCCATAATAAGATGTTTAGCTTTAATAACAATATCATTTTCACAAGTAACCGTTATGAGCTCTCCTGGTTCAATCTTAATTGCTTTAGTAGAGCAATATATCTTGGCACCTTTTGTAGTAGCAGCCTCCGCTAATCCATTGATATATCTTGTTGGATGAAAGACAGCTTGATTTTTAAATGCTAACATCCCCAAATTATTGGGTGGGAAAGTAGGGCTATCAATAAATTCAGCATCAATTCCTAATTTTAGAGCAGTTTCATATTCCTTTTTTAAATCATTTATTTCCTTTTCTGTTTCTCCATAAATATAAGCGGTACTATTAGCTAGATTACAATCGATTGCTTCCTTTTTTACGACATCCCTAACAAAATCAATCGCTTTTGATTGAGATTCTACATATTCTTTCGCAAATTTTTCTCCATATTTTTTAATAATATTACTATATATAATATCATGTTGAATCGTTAATTTCCCAGTTGTATTTCCGGTTGTTCCATCACATAGGTCCCCCGCTTCAATAACGACTGCTTTTCTTCCTTTTAAAGATAAAGCGTAAGCACTTGTAATACCTGTTATACCGCTACCAATAATTAAAGTATCAACTTCTATATTATTCTCAAGTTTAGGATACGTTGTTTTTTGATTTGTTTTATTCCAGTATGATAAATTAATCGGTTCCATAATTTCCTCCAATTCTAATACTATTATGTTTTCTAAACTAAAATTTATACTTTAAGTAATTTACTTAATAAAAAGATTAATCTTTTTATTTTTTTTGACATATTAGGACATTAGAAACTTTAAAAAATAACAATTTACTTTAATTACGGAAAGAGTGAAAAGCAACAGTCATATATTTTTATATAGCATAAAGTATATTAATTTTTTTGAAAGAAGTGAATATATAAATAGAATAAATAGTATATAAAATATTTTTTAATTATTAAACGATTTAAAAAAACTGCATATTAATGCAGCCTTTTTTATTCATTATCACGGCGTAAGAATAGATAGACAATTAAACCACCTAATACAGTTCCACCTAAACCGTATAGAAGATTTTCCCATAACTCATTATCATCATCGTCATCAAGTAAGTTATCATTTTCTTGTCCATTATTTCCATTTATGTCATTATTATTGTTATAGCCATCATTGTCATTGATATCATCATCATCATTGTTATCAATGATATCGTCATCGTCATTATTGTTATTATTATCATTAACATCATTATTGTCATCTATGATATCATTATCATCATCATTTAGTGTTCCATTATTGTTATTATTATCATTATCATTAATGGTATTGTTATTATCGTTTCCTTCTGGCTGGGCATATATAATATTGACGCTTGAAAAAACAAAAAGAAAAGTAACTATTAGTAATAAACTAATAAATAATTTTTTCATCATAATTCCTCCTTCAAATATAGTATTAACAAAAATATTATAAATATAATATAATAAGTATCATAAAATGGGTTGACAATATTTTTTTAAAAAGGTAAAATATAAAAAGTCAAATGATTTATGGCGATTACTATGTATTTATAAGTAAAATATGAAAAATGACAAATTTTTTAGAAAATAGGTAAAAGGTATTGCCAAATATTAAAAATTAATATATAATGATGTAGTCAACCCAAAAATCAAATGGGCTTGTAGCTCAGCTGGTTAGAGCGCACGCCTGATAAGCGTGAGGTCGATGGTT
>JAQUFI010000108.1 GCA_028684735.1 Bacilli bacterium
TGGTATTGAAATCAATGAAGGTTCTATTTCTTTAGTTAAATGGTCAATGAAAACAAAACCCGATCGAACTCTTTTTATTGACTATGAAGTGATGACTGGTCCAAATAAACTAACCGATTACTTTAATTATGAATATCTTCGCTAATTCCAATGATTAACCCGTAAAAATTAATTTTTTCATTCTTCATTTGTGTTATAATGAAATCGGAGGAAGTTGTATGAAATTATTGTTTAAAAACAAAATAATGATAATAACTGTCTTTATTATTTCTTTATTTACTACAACATTCTTTACTTATGAGCTTATCATAAATAGAGAAACTGTTTCAGCACCTCCAATTGAAGAAATAAAAGATGTTGTATCGTTTACTTTAAATGAACCAATCATTCAAGAAATTGAAGTTAATAGTGAATATATCGAGCTTGGAGCAAAAGTTATCGTTAATAATATTGATCAAACAAATGATATTGAAATTGATACGAATGATTTAAATATAATGGAATTAGGTGAATACACCATCATTTATAAAATAATTGTCAATAATAAGATATATCAAGAAACAAGAAAAGTAATTATTAAAGATACAATTAGTCCAACTATACAATTAAAAGGTTCTAACAATATCACCTTAGTCTTAAATGAACCATATCAAGAATACGGTTATCAGGTCAGTGATAACCATGATAAAGAATTAGATGATAAGGTCATAATAACCAATAATGTTAATAATAAAGTAGTAGGCGATTATATAGTTACTTATTCAATTACTGATTCTAGTAATAATACAGCTACAACGGAACGCTATGTAACTGTTAAAAAGCCTAATATTATTAAACCCAAACCGATTGAAAAGGGCGATGATGAAACGACTACGATTATTGAAGAAGGTGTCTATTTAAACAACTGGACAAATAATGGTCTCTATTTAAAAGGGAAACTAAAAGGATCAAATGAAAGTTTTTCTCTAAAATTTAAAAAAGTTACTGATGATACCTTTGAGGAAATTCAAAAACTCGAAAAAATAAATAATAATGAATACCATGGAACAATTAATTTTTCTAATTTAAGTAATGGTGAATACCGTATCTTTCTAACAACAGATACCGATGAACCATTAATCAACAAATTAGAAAATGATAAACGATTAGCAAGAGCAAAAATTAATAATAAATTGGTTACCATGACTTATAATAATTATCAAGTTGGTTTTAAAATTGAGGATTTTGTTTATCAATATGATATTTTAATTGATCCTGGTCATGGTGGGGATGATTTTGGTGCTAGTAATACTAAAGCTAACGAAAGTGATATCAATCTTGAACAAACTCTTTATGAATATAACCGCTACCGTGAATTAGGTTTAACCGTTATGCTAATTAGAAGCGATAATGGTGAGGGTATAAAAATGGGTGATGTTGATTGGAAACCGGTCAGAAGAAGAGCCTATGCAATAGGTTATTATGGAGTTGTTAGTAGAATTAGTTATAGTAATCATCATAACAGTATTAACAATTCTTACTTCCGTGGATTTGAAATATTAGTCCCTGCTGCTTTAACTAGTACAGAATTAATAAATGAGAAAACAATCTATTCCCTTTGGTCTAGTTATTATCCTAACTTAGATAACCATAAACGCTTTTATACGAGAAATTATACAACAGGTTCTATTGATAATAAATTAAATGGCGAGGTTTATAATTATACTGATTGGTATGCTGTCCTTCGTACTCCTTATAAATTATTTAATATGAAAAACATTATTTATGAAGGCTGTTATATGAGTAATATGAATGACTTTAATTGGTATTATTATGGCGGTAACTGGAAAAACCTAAGTGAAATGAAAATAAAAACATATGTTGAGGCATTAGGCTATACCTATCAAACACCAACTACTTAAAAAGAACAATAAAAAACACTATAAATAGTGTTTTTTTGTTATCTAATACTTTTAATATAGATATAGGTAAGTGTTACTAAAATAATTATTCCTTCAAAAACAACAATTATCCAAGGAATAACTGAATTATTATCATTAAGAATAGTTTTAGATAAGAAGTAATCTGAACAATGTTCGATAGTTAATTCAACATAACCATCTTTAACGATAATTTCCTCAGCAACTAATTCTAACTTATCATCTTTTTCATTATAGTAATATAATTTTAAAAAATCATTATTTTTATATTTATCACTCACATAAATGGTTACTTTCGTATCTTTAGGTAATTCCCCACTATGATCAAAACTTAACAATAATCCTTCTGCATAATTAGTTAATTCTAAAATTTTATCGTGTTTATCTGAATTAAAATTAATACTAGTTTTTATATTATCTAATTTACTTATATTTTTACTATTAATCTTCCAAGAATAGATTAATCTTTTATTATCATCTAATTTATTTAACACAACATCAATCTGATTATCTTTTAATTCTTTTAAAATTTCCTTAGTTAATTCATTTTGATCATCATTAATAACAATATTAATAACATTCGAGGTTGTCTTTGGGATAACTTCTAATACTTCTGATAAAGTAGTCGTTGGGCCGTCAGCACTTCGATTAACTTTAATCGTGTAAGTTTTGATATCACCATTCTCTGACTTAACTTCAATTGTTATAATATTTAAATTAACCTTTAATTCATCGATATTATTAATCTTTATTGTTGCTTTACTATCTTCTGCCTCAGCCTTAATATCTAATTTATTTATGTTATTAGGTATATCAAATTCATATTCTAGCACTTTAGAACTAAATGAAATATTAAA
>JAQUFI010000044.1 GCA_028684735.1 Bacilli bacterium
GATCTTCTAGTTGACCTAAACCATAAGCAGTTGTCTTTCCATTCTCCATTGAGACTAAAACTCCTAGTTTTCGTTCTCCTACTTCAACTTTTTCATAAGAACGATACTCTTTAAAAGAGGCATTCATGATCCCATATCCTTTAGTCATCGTAATAAAGTTTGTTGAAAAGCCAATTAAACCTTTTGAAGATATCGTATATACTAATCTAACAAAATTATTATGATTAGTCATACTTTCCATCGTACCATTTCTTAAACCTAATTGTTCAATAACACTACCGACATTTTCTTCAGGAACTTCAATTTGTAATTCCTCATATGGTTCATATAATTCGCCATCGATTTCTTTTAAAATAACTTCTGGCTTAGATACTTGCAATTCAAACCCTTCACGTCTCATATTTTCAATTAAAATTGATAAATGAAGTTCTCCTCTACCAGATACTACCCAAGATTCTGCATCATTTGGTCTAACTTTTAAACTAACATCTTTTTCTGTTTCTTTAAATAAACGTTCTTCAATTTTTCTTGCGGTAACTAATTTCCCTTCTTTACCTTCCATTGGACTAGTATTAACTCCAAAGGTCATTTGTAGGGTTGGTTCATCAATATGAATTAAAGGTAATGCTTCTTCCTGTCCAACATTACAAATCGTCTCTCCTATCGCAATATCTGGTAATCCTGATAACGCAATAATATCTCCAGCTTTGGCTTCTTCTAATTCAATCTTTTTTAATCCATAATAACCAAATAATTTATTTACTCTAAATTGTTTGATACTACCATTAGTTCGAACACACGAAACCATTTGATTAACTTTAATTGAACCTCTTTTTATAACTCCAATCCCAATTCTTCCTACATAATCATTATAATCTAATAAAGCAGGTTGAAATTGTAGTAAACCCTCTTCAACTCTTGGTTCAGGGATATAACTAATAATCATATCCAAGACATAATCCATGGTTTTTTCTTGTGTTTCTAGTTCTGGATGAAGACTAGATGTTCCATTAATACCCGATGTATAAACAGTTGGGAAATCCAATTGATCGATATCTGCTCCTAATTCAATAAACAAATCGATTACTTCATCGATTACTTCTTTGGGACGAGCACTAGGTTTATCTATTTTATTGACAACAACAATTGGAATAACCCCTTTTTCTAAGGCTTTTTTTAGGACAAACCTTGTTTGTGGCATCGTTCCTTCATAAGCATCAACGACTAATAATACCCCATCAACCATATTCATAATTCTTTCAACTTCGCCACCAAAATCAGAGTGACCAGGAGTATCTAAGATATTAATATGGTATCCTTTATATTTAATAGCTGTTGTTTTCGCTAAAATAGTAATGCCTCTTTCTCTTTCGATATCATTTGAGTCCATTACTCTATCAGCTATTTCTTCATTATCTCTAAATGTTCCTGACATTTGTAGTAACTGATCAACTAAAGTTGTTTTTCCATGATCAACATGGGCAATAATTGCAATATTTCTTGTTTTCATTATAACACTCCATAACTGCGCTATTATATCACAAATCTCATAAATAAGTAAAGACTTTATGATAATTCAAAAGAAAAAGGTACTATAAACTAGTATACCTTTTGATAATCTCTTGATATTCTTTTTTATGTTCTTTCATTAGTCGTTTATAACTTGAAGAACTTTTCTGATATGTCGCAAAATCATAATATCCTCTACTCTTAATTTGAATACTAATAATAAAATCATAGATATTATCGTTTAAATCTTTATAAATACATAAGATCCGATTATCATCTTCAACAATAACACCATCTTCTTCCTCAACTAAATTGATAATTCTAGCTTGAACGCTTTTCGTATCAGTAGAGGCAATATCAAAAGTAGTAAATAAACGTTGATTTTTTTCTTTATTACTAGCTTGCGTTCCATGAACTTGTTTACCAGTATATAAATCATAAAACTTAATATTAGAAGCAACACCATAACCAATATTATTAATAATTAAATTAACATTGATATCGTTATTTGTTTCTGTAATATCAACATTAACATCAGGAAAAGCTTTCTTATAATTTCGACCAATTGGCGTTAAATGATATTTAAACTTATCAATTAATTTAATTGCTTCAATCTTGTTTAAAATAAGATATGGTTTATGATTTTCCCTATTTTCATTTCTAATTCGATTATTTACCGTATAAACAGTTGCAAAAACAGGGATAACAATCGATAAAATCGTCAACACCATATTTATCCACATTGATATTTCATTCATATTTCACCTACTTTATATAATTATTTAATATATATTCCATGGTTATTTTAATATCCGGGAAAACATTAATATTTTCTAATTCATTTCTTGAAAACCATCCAATTTCTTTACTTTCACCTGGATCAAATTCTATTTCATCTTTAGTTAAAGGCAATCCGGCATAGATAATATCAATATGAATATCACCTAATTTATTACGATTCTTTTGAATACCTAATGGTTTAATAAAATCATTTTCCCTAGGAAATCTTTCCCCTAGTAACTTTACTCTAACACCAGTTTCCTCATAAGTTTCTCTTAAAGCTGCCTCCTCAGGAGTCTCATCATCTTCGATATGACCACCCGGTTGAACCCACTTATTAAATTTAGGATGTTTAACTAATAAAATCTTTTTCGTCGTAGGATCAACTACAAAAACTGATGCACAAAAATGTCTTGTCATTCTTCTCACCTATTATAAGTATAACAAAAAAAGACATAATTAGAAATGTCTTCTCTTATAAATATGTCTAATTATGTCAATCTATCTTGATCTAACTTCATTATTAGGAACTAATAAAGTTTCTCTTTTATTAATAATATTAGACAATAGTTCTTTTTTATTATATCCATCCGTATATCGATTACTAAAATATTTATCACAACCAAACCAATTCATACTACTTAAATATCCTAAAGAACGATGTTCTAAAGCAATATTCTTTTTATTAACGGAATCAATTATTTTAGTTTCAACAGCACTTCTAACCCTTTTAATATCATTAATATATAACTTATTACAGATATCGACAACATCCTTATCATCTTTTTCAGTAATACTTAAATAGATTAATTCATCATATAATTTCATACTATTGTTAAGAGCATTATTTAATATTTTTTGAGCTAATTTAAAATCATCATCACTTATTGTTTCACTATATAATTCATTATTTAAACTCTTTATTTCTTCTTTATAATGCTTCTCATCTTTAATTAAGGTTTCAATATCTTTCCGCGTTCCATCCATATTGTATTCTCTTTGAAGGGTCGGAAACCTCTTTAAATATCCAGGATTATTTTTAATAATTTCATCAGCTTCTTTTTTAGTTGCATCCTCGAAGTATAACATTCGCTTACCATTAAAGTGCATTCTCGTCTTTTTAAGTTCGATTTCTTTTTCTAATTTTTGATGCATCAAATTTTCTTTTGATTCATATAATTCTGGCGCATACCTTTTTAAAGTCTTTAAAGATTGATTAATTCCTTCAATTCTAGCATCCATTTCAATTGCCATACCCGTATAATTACGTTTGTAATACCCTTCATTCTCGTGATAAATAAGATATTCCCTAGCCCATAATAATTCATCATAGTTTGGATTCTTATTTTGTTTGATTATTTCTTGCTGTTGAACATGACGCATTTCATGAAAACAAGTACTAATAATCTCTGGTAAAATCTTTTCCTTTTTAATATTCAATTTAGTAAAGCAAATTCCTAATGGATTAATTGAAACAACATATTCATTGTCTTTGTTTTCGAGGTATTTTGTTTGAACATTTCCTAACACCTTCAAAAAGTTATTTATTTTAACTAATGATTTAGGTTTTAATAAACTAATCTTCTCTTTTTCCATATATAGTTTTAAACTAGATATATTTAAATCAATATCAATATTCAATTTAGATGCTCTTTGATAAGATAAATAATTAATAACCCAAATTTTTTCAGAAATTGATAATTCCTGTTTTTCACTCATCAAATAACTAAAATAACGTTCACAAAAATTACTTTCTAAAGGATTGAAATGATCAATAATTTTAATGTTTTCATCAGCATAATTTTTTCTAGCATCTTTAGCAACATTACCATATTTTATTTTAGCTAAAAATTCATTACATTCTAAACCAATTAAAGGTTTAATTAACTCATTAAAATGCTTTTCATTCATCGAAGCCTTAATGATCAAAGGATTAAATAGACATTGAATATTAGATGAATTATTAATCATTGGTTTAATAACTTTTTCAATATATAACATTAAATCTTCTCGGTATATTGACTCATCTAATGAGTCATAACCCATTTTTTCTTCATCGAGATGATTGAGATTATCCATTAAGGTATAACAAAAATTATTTACTTTTTTTTGTTCTTCAATAGATAAGTTTTGATAGTTATTAATCGACTTAATAAAATCTTGCCTATTCATCCTATCACCTCTCTTATATTATAACAAAAAATGACATTTTTTTAAAGATTATTCTAAAACATTGCTTGGTCCTACAACACTTTTCTCAAAAATAGTTAATTTATTATTAATATCGACAATTCCTAATATGACGTTTTCTAATTTATATCCTTTTAATTTTAATTCTCTTGATAACCATTTCTCATCTTTATTAATGTTTTTTAAATTTTCGGTCATTATTTTACCATCGATAATGACATTCGAACATAAACCCTGTTTTTTTTCTTTTAACTTCATATCTTCAATCGTAACTGGTAGTTTCTTCCCCTTAGGCAAAAAACTTATTTCACCACTCGTTTCCATAACTGCATATTCAATATCACTGATATTAAAATATCCTGATAATCTAGCTACTTCCAATAAATCATTAATATCAAATTTTATTTTTTTTAAATTATTAGTCATTATTTTACCTTCTTCAATCACAATTGTTGGTACTCCCATAAAAAAGCGACGTAACATAATACTCTTTATGGTTAAAAAAGAAATTAAATAAGACATTAGACCAAAAAGTAATAACGCAACTACCCCATTTATATATTGTGATTCAATATTAATTGTCATCTCAGCTGCAAAGTTACCGATTGATATCCCAATAACATAATCAAATAAAGATAACTCCGAAATTTGTTTTTTACCAACTAATTTTGTAACTAAGAAAAGTGTAGCTAAAGCAATTATTCCACGAAATAAAATATCCCATATTTCAGTAAAATTAAAATCCATAATATCACCTATAGATATTATGGATTTATATAGTTAAATTATTTCTTTTTAAACATAAATTTTTCGAAAAACTTAGGTTTTTTACCATTAAACTCATATACAACATTCGTCTTAGCTACAAAGAAAATCACAATAATAATTAAGATACTATAGATAATATAACCTAATACACGATCTTTTAAGAAAAAGACAATTGATGCGGTCGCAAATAGTAAATTAATAAAGTAAATAATTAAGACAGTTTGCTTTTGTGTAAAATTACGTTTTAATAGTTGATGATGAATATGAAACTTGTCAGGAGATGAAATGCTTTCTCCTTTTAATAGTCTCCTAATAATAGCAAACATCGTATCTAAAATAGGAATAGCTAAAATAAGCAAGGGAATGATTAATGAAGTCATGGTGATATTTTTAAATCCAAGTAAAGCAATAACTGCAATAATAAATCCTAGAAACATCGATCCTGAATCACCCATAAAGATAGATGCTGGGGGAAAATTATGAAGCAAAAAGCCTAGCGTAGATCCTAGCATAACAAAGGTTAAAACTAAATCTAAACCCGCATTCCCATTAAACATAGCAATAACTCCAATGGTTAGAAAGTAAATAGCGCTGATTCCAGCTGCTAACCCATCTAATCCGTCGATCAAATTCATACAATTAATACAACCTAAAATAAAGAAGATGGTTAAAGGATAAGATAGAAATCCAAATTCTAAATATATCCCAAAAGCACTGACATCCTTTAATAAAATGTTCCCATAAAAGACAATAATCAAAGCTGAAATAAGTTGTCCAAAAAATTTCGTACTAGCTTTTAATGGCTTAATATCATCGACAACTCCTGTTAAAACAATTATAAAACTACCAATTAAAATCGAATTCATAATCGCACTGGGAGTTCCATAGATCATATAACCAAATAAAAATCCAAAGAAAATTCCTAATCCACCTAGTCTAGGCATTGGTACTTTATGAATTTTTCGTTCATTTGGTAAATCTACAGCTGAAATATGAATTGCGATTTTACGAATAAATGGTATCAATGCTGCTACTAAAATAAAAGTAGATAAGACCATTGATACTATTTTTATAATTTCATCTTGCGTCATTTTTATCACCACCATCATTATAACATAATTCAACTATTTTTTTACACATAAAAAATTAACTAAAAAGTTAATTTTATTTATCGATTAAATGCAAATTTTCAAGTAAAATACCTGTACCTTCAACCACACAGGTTAATGGACTCTCAGCAATAAAGACAGGTACTTTTAACTCATGTGATAGTAATTGATCAAAGCCATCGATCAAAGCACCACCACCAGTTACAACTATTCCTTTATCAATAATATCTGCTGATAATTCAGGTGGTGTTTGTTCTAAAACACTCTTTGTATTTTGAACAATCACATAAATACTTTCTCTTAAAGCTTCTTCAACTTCATCAGAACAAATGGTTATAGTATGAGGTAATCCCGTAACTAAGTCACGACCCCTGACTTCCATTTTTTCATTTCGAGAACCAGGAAAAACTGTACCAATCGTAAACTTTATTTCTTCAGCTGTACGTTCCCCAATAAGTAATTTATATTTATCTTTGATATATTTCATAATATCATTATCAAACACATTACCTGCTACTTTAATTGAAGTATTAGTAACAATATCACCTAGAGATAGGATTGCTACATCAGTTGTTCCACCACCAATATCAATAACCATATTACCACTTGGTTTAGATATATCCAAACCAGCTCCAATTGCTGCAACCTTAGGTTCATCTTCTAAAAATACTTTTTTAGCACCTGTTCTTTCAGCTGCTTCTTTAATTGCATTTTTTTCAACTTGGGTAATATTAGATGGACAACAAATTAAAATACGTGGACGTGAAAAAAGTTTTTTTCCATTAACTTTTCTAATAAAGTGATTAAGCATTATTTCTGTTATTTCAAAATCAGCTATGACTCCATCTTTCATTGGTCGAATTGCTTTAACACGCCCAGGTGTTCTTCCTAACATGTCCCTAGCTTCCGAACCAACTGCTAGTGCTCTTTTCGTTTCTGAATCAATTGCAACCACACTTGGTTCATTTAAGACAATCCCTTGCCCTTTTATATGAATAAGAACATTAGCTGTTCCTAAATCAATTCCAATATCTTTTGCAAACACTATATCACTCTCATTTCTCCATTTATTATATCATATTATTATTTCTAATCATAGTTAGTTTGCTAACTTTAAATACTTTTTTTTCGTTGATTCTCCCCCTCTAATATGTCTTACTTCAATATGATATTTAAGTATTTCATCAACTTTTAAAAATAAGTTATCATCAATTGATATTAACCTTTCATGCAGATCTTTATGAACAGTACTCTTTGATACATTAAATATTTTTGCAATCTCTCTAACCGTACTCTGGGTTTCTATTATATAATTAGCTTCATCTATAACCCTTTTAATAATCATAGAATTCATAGCTCACCTCTTAATTAATTATATAAAACAACCATTTATTTATGATAAAAAGTAGAGATTACAAATCATCTACTTTTTTATCATAATAATCTTCTGGATTAACTGTTCTTCCATTAATAATTAACTCAAACAAGAGATGATTACCTAACTTCTTATTGAGATTGGATGATCCACTTTTACTTATAACTTGACCTTGTTTAATCGTTTCATTTTCTTTAACTAAGACTTCTCCTAAACTTTGATAGATACTGATGACTTCATTACTATGACGAACTTGAACCACATTTCCTAAGGTGTTATCCTTTTTTACTTGAATAACTGTACCATCTAAAATAGATACCACATCAAAAGGTAACTCATCACCATAAATAATTCCTGAACTTTGTAAATAAGTATCCTCATGATAAATCAAAGCCTCTTTTTGTTCATTCTCATCAGCTTTATAGTCATAATACCTTTTCAATACCTTTATATCTTCATTAACATAGGGTTTAATTATGACCTTAGTTGTACCAACAACGGGTATATCTTCATCTTCAAAAATCGTTTTTGAGACATAATCATAATCATCTTTCTCTTTAAAATTCCCCTTAAAAAACATACTTTCAATAATATAAATTGATGTAAGTAAAATAACGGCTGATAGTCCATAAATAATCATAACAGCTGACTTCTTTAATCTTACATTTTTCATAATTTCACCTCTATTAAAAGTGTGGACAATTATGAATTATTTATACTATTATTTTAAATTTTTTTAATTTTTGTACCTTGATAATAATGTTTTAAGATATCCTCGTAATTATATCCTGCTTTAGCCATTCCTAAAGCACCATATTGACTCATTCCAACACCATGACCATATCCCTTAGTTGTAATCCTTATTTGATTATTAGTATTAGTAATGGTAAAATAATTAGACCTTAAACCTAATTTTGATTGAACAACATTTCCATCGAGTACAACACCATTAATTTTTATTTTTTTAATCCGCCCAGTACTTGTAGTACTAATAGTTTCAACCTTTAAAGTATCACTATAGTGAAGATTTAATTTACTATAAAAATCTTTTAAACTATAACTGATACCATCAGTATATACTGGAGAGACATCACGATCCCAAAGTGAAGTAACACTTCTTAAATATGGTAACTTATTATTGAAGATTTCCTCACTATTTTCGGTCATTCCTATACTAGTTGAAAAAAAGAAAGCATAAACCACTTGACCATTATAATCTAAATATTCACCATTCGTTTGAATAACAGCTGTTTTTAATTTATTTATTTTCTCATCATAGTTTTTTCCCCAAGCATTCTTTAAATAATTTAAATCAAAATAAACTTGATTATTAACCGTATCAACTAAATCATAATTATTTTTTACATTTTCCTGCATTTTATTAATCGCATAACTTCGAGCAGCTACCGCTTGAGCTTTTAAAGCTTCTAATTCAAAATCAACTGGCATTTCACCAGCTAAAACCCCAACTATATATTGTTCAAAAGGAACTTCTTCAATCTCTCCACTCGTTCGCTTAATTCTAACTATCATATTTTCATGATATTCAAACTTGATCTCATCATCGCGAATAAAAAGATTAACTATTATTGCTGGTATTAAGAAAAAAAGGAAAGAAAAAAGTAGTATTTTCTTCATATCATCATACCTTTCGCTATAATTACATAAAACTACTACTTAAAAAGAAATCATATAGGAAATTCACTAGTAAATAGGATAATATTAGACTTATCACTAAATATAATATGCGTGCTTGTAATACTTTATTCTTTTTTAAGAAATTATTAATATTAATACTATCTAATAACCAAATCATCAAAGGAACAGTAAATATATATAAGATACTTTTAATCATGATAATTATCAATCATTTCATTTCTTAAACGATATTTATCAGTATCCTTAAAGTTACTCCTTAAATAAGCATCGACCATATCTTTAGCTTTATACAAAGGAGTTTTACTACTAATTGATATCATATTCGCATTGTTATGGAATTTAGCCATCCTAGCATCATAACTATCATCAACCTTAGCACATCTGACACCACTTACTTTATTAGCCGCTATCGACATCCCAATACCCGTTCCACAAATAAGAATTCCACAGTCTAATTCACCATTACGAACTGCACGTCCAACAGCAAAAGCATATAGAGGATGATCAACTGAATCTTCAGTATTAGTCCCATAATTCATAACTTCATATTGCTTATTAACTAAATAATTAATCAATTGCTTTTTTAATTTAACTCCTCTGTGATCACTCGCTATTCCAACTTTCATACAACACCTACCATTCTAAATTTTTATACTTTCGATAATAATTAACATCCTTTAAAAGTAAATAGACTTTCCTTTTAAAGCATTTATCTCCTTTATAATGAAGTGGACGACAAAATTTGCCTTCTTTAACCAACTTTTTAATTTCACTTTTTAATTTAGGACTAGTCACATACTTATTCATAACAATCGTAGGTACAAAACTAAGGACCATTTTATCTTTCATTAAAACTGGTTCTTTCTTTTTATGATAAATTAAATCATCAACTAAATATTCAATTAAATTATGACCACAAGCAGCTAAATAGTAACTACTTCGAGCTTGACGAGGATTGATTTCAAGTACTTTATACTTACCATCACGGTAATCATACTTTAAATCAAATTCTGCAAATCCTTGAAAACCTATTTCTTCCATAAACTTTTTTAAATTATAAATAACTTCTTCTTTATAACCATTTTCATCAAATCCATTAACTAAAACAGTACAATTACCAACTCCTGTATGCGTACGCTCTTGTAATCCTATTTGGGCAAAAGTCATAAGTTGAACTTCTTTATCCTTACTACAGTAGAAAATCGAATCAAATAAAGCCGTATCATCACCAGGAATAAACTCCTGAATAATTAAATTATCTTCATAACCTGAATCTTCAATCTTTTTAATTACTTCATATAGTTCTTCCTTAGTTTTAATTTTATATACCTTACTCATCCCTTCAAATGGATGATTATAGTATTCAACCCCATTACCCGCTTTTAAAATAAGAGGATAATCAAATACCTCATTGATTTCATCCTTTTCCTTACATGAATAAATATAAGTTTTAGGTAAATCTAAACAACTATCTTTAAAAGCTTCATAAAAATTATCTTTAACTAAAACATTATCAATAATATCTAATCTTGGATAATTAAATAAGAAATACTCTTTTAATAATTCTTCATTTTCCACAATCAATCTAACATAAGCATCATTAGTTCCAATTAAAATAATTTTTTTATCATTATGTTTTTTTGCATACTCAATTAAAGTATCGGTAAACACTTTTGAATCACTTAAATTAGGAATAATTGATACATTTGTAATACTACTTAAACTAGTAAAAGGCATCTCCTGTTTCCCAATAATATTAGCTTTTCTATTATATTTTTCGTGATAACATCTCGCCATATAATAAGCATTCATGTCTGTTCCAATCAATAAAACATCAAAATCCATAATCTCCACCTACTTCTCATCAATATCAACTAATTTATTGTTTCTAATTAAAACAATCGGTACACTTCGATCAACCATACACAAGACTTCCATACTCGTCGTCTTTAAATGGTGTGCTACTTCTTTAACACCAATTCCTTCACCAATTAAAGTAACTCGGTCATAAGTTTTAACCGTCTTATCAACTTTAATCGTAATCATGCCCATTGAAACATCACCAATTACTGGATACTTTTTAGTGTTTATAATGACATAACTATGAAGATTACCTCGACGGTAT
>JAQUFI010000045.1 GCA_028684735.1 Bacilli bacterium
ACATAACTATATTCTCCAACAAAAGTACTTGCCATTCCTAAAAGTAATGTAACTAATAACATGGTATTTATTTTCACTTTTTTTAAGGGACTAAAAACAGCTTTAAATAATCCACTAGCTTCACCTATTCCAAAGGCAATCAATGAAATAATTAACAATACTAGCGGTTCAAATAATTGAAAATTAGTAAGAGTATTACTAATCATGTGTTTTAATCCATCTTTAGTTAAGATATTATTAACGGTTGTCAGTGATGTCTGTAAGACACCATTGATTATTTCAGTTTTTTGTCCTTCGATACCTAGCAAAGAAAAAATAGTACTTGAAACAATTACAATGATTGTTAAAATAATAAGTGTTATAACTGGACCAAGCATAATGTTTGATTTTTCTTTTTTCCTCTTTATCATTAAATCCTCCTAAAAAGTAATTACTTTTTTTAGTTTTTTATTAAATTCCATTCTTGGCATCATAATACTTCGATTACAATGACAACATTTAATTTTAATATCTGCCCCAACCCTCGTTATTTCCCATTCGTTAAAACCACAAGGATGAGGTTTTTTCATAATCACAAGACTATTTAATTTATATTCTTTATTCATTATATATCACCACTTTTTGATATAAATTCTCTATTCTTTAATATTAATAATTTCTAAAATTCGATTTAAATCAGCCACATTATTAAAACTGATTTCAACTTTTTTATCTTTAATTTTTACTTTTGTGTCTAATTTTTCACGAAGTAAATCCTCAACATATTTATATTCGTTATTTATTTCCCTAGGTCTTCTCTCCATCTTAACCTTTTTTTCAATCTTTGGTGATTCGGTTATATCTTCAATATCCCTAACGGTTAAACTATCACGAATTATTTTTTGAGCCATATCATAAATTTGTTCATCAGAAGATAGTTTACTAAGAGCACGAGCATGTCCCATACTTATCTCATTATTGATAATCATTTTTTGAACATCCGTTGGCAGTCTAAGCAATCCTAAAATATTAGTGACATGACTACGACTCTTACCTACTTTTTTACTCAATTCTTCTTGTGTTAAATTCAATTTTTCTAACATCGTTTTATATGCAATTGCTTCTTCAAGAGCATTCAAATTTTCTCTTTGGAGATTTTCTAATAAAGAAATCTCTAACATTTCTTCATCTGTAAAATTACGAATAATAGCAGGTATTTTTTCTAAACCAGCTAAACGACTAGCCCTAACTCTTCTTTCACCAGCTATTATTTCATACCCTTTAATACTTTTCTTAACAATAATTGGTTGAAAAACACCATATTCTTTAATCGAATCACTTAATTCTTGTAGGGCTACATCATCAAAGTTTTTACGAGGTTGATAAGGATTAGGTCTTAATTCAGCTAAATCTAATTCCACTATTTCTTCTTTTGAAGCTGTTTCATAAATTCTTTTTTCTAAACTTTCCAAATCTAAATTCTCGTTATTAAACAATTGTTCCAACCCACGACCTAGAGCTCTTTTTTTATTTTCCATTTCTTTGAATTACCTCCTTAGCCAAATTAAGGTATGCTTCTGTTCCACGACTTTGAGGATCATAAGCAATAATTGGCTTACCATGACTTGGTGCTTCTGATAATCGCACTAATCTTGGTATAATCGTATCATAAACCCTTTCCTTAAAATAACTTCTAATATCTTCAACAACTTCTAATCCTAGGTTCGTACGACTATCTAACATCGTCAGTAATACTCCTTCGATATCTAATGTCGGATTCAGATGCTTTTGAGCAAACATAATATTATTAATTAATTGCATAACACCTTCCAATGCAAAGAATTCACATTGAATTGGAATAATAACAGAATCAGCAGCTGTTAAAGCATTAGTTGTAACGACACCTAAACTAGGTGGACAATCGATTATAATATAATCAAACATATCTTTAGCTGGTAGAATATGTTTTTTTAATTGGCCAGCACGATCAAAGTTTGGATCTAATACACCTAATTGCATAAATTCAATATCAATACCAGCTAAATTAACGGTAGCTGGAATAATATACAAGTTTTTAAATTTACTTTTAACAATAACTTCATTTAGGGTTGCCTTATCAATCAATAATTCATAGGCACTGTTTTTATATTCGGCTTTAGATACTCCAATTCCAGTTGTACTATTTCCTTGAGGATCTAAATCGATTAATAAAACTTTTTTATTTAAAAAACCTAATGAGGCAGCTAAATTGATACTAGAGGTGGTTTTTCCAACTCCTCCCTTTTGATTAACAAAAGCTATTATTTTGCCCATTTATATCACCATTTTTCTAACTCTACATACATCTTTATTTTATCATATTTAATCAATTAAATCTATGAAAATAGGAAAATAATTCATTTTATAAAAAACCTCTAAAAGAATAAAAAAAATTGAGTTAAACTCAATTTTATTTATCATCTAATTCTTTAATTAAATCCTCTTTTTTCATTTTACTATAACCTTTAATATTTCTTTCTTTTGCCAGTTCTCTTAATTCAGTGACAGATAAGTCATTTAGTGATCCTTCTTTAAAACCACTTTCATCTTTTTCGCCATCTTCATCAGGCATAACTTTATGTTCAACCAAATATTCAATTTGTTCTTTAGTAATGGTTTCATGTTCAATTAAAGCATTAGCAATTAAATCTAGTAAATCACGGTTTTCACTTAAAGTCTTTTGAGTCACTTCATATTGAGCACTAATAATCGATCTTATTTCATTGTCAATTTCATATGCAACTTGACTTGAGAAATTACGACTCTTATTATAATCTCTACCTAAAAAGACACTTGACTCTTGATGTTCGTATTGGACAGGACCTAAGTCACTCATACCATACTCAGTAACCATTGCACGCGCTATTTTAGTAGCTTGCTCAAAGTCATTATGAGCTCCAGTCGTTATTTCATTAAAGACTAATTCTTCAGCAACACGGCCACCTAATAATCCTGAAATTCTTTCCAATAACTCATTTTTGGTAGCGGTAATCTTTTCTTCCTTAGGAAGCATCATCGTATAACCACCTGCATAACCTCTTGGAATAATCGTTACTTTTTGAACATCGTTAGCACCATCTAATTTTAATCCTAAAACAACATGACCTGCTTCATGATAAGCAACTAACCTTTTTTCTTTTTCTGTATATTTTTTAGACTTCTTAGCTGGTCCCATTAAAACACGGTCATGAGCTTCATCTATTTCTGACATCGTAATATATTCTTTATTTCTCCTAACTGCAAGTAACGATGCTTCATTAAGTAAATTTTCTAAATCAGCGCCACTAAAACCAACTGTTCGGCGTGCTACATTATTTAACCTAACGCCTTTTGAAAAGGTTTTGCCACGAGCATGAACTTTTAAAATTTCTTCGCGACCACTAATATCAGGTAAATTAACCGTTACTTGACGATCAAATCGTCCTGGTCGAAGTAAAGCTGGGTCTAAAACATCAGGTCGGTTAGTTGCAGCAATAATAATAATTCCTTCATTTGAACCAAAACCATCCATTTCAGTTAATAATTGATTTAAAGTTTGT
Source organism: Bacilli bacterium (assembly GCA_028684735.1). GTDB lineage: Bacteria > Bacillota_I > Bacilli_A > RF39 > UBA660 > UBA5364. Next base: position 3,558 of record JAQUFI010000045.1, read on the forward strand.
TCTCTTTCGTCATGTCCTCCACCTAAACCTGCACCTCTTTGTCGTCCAACAGCATCGATTTCATCGATAAAAATTAAACATGGAGCACTTTGCTTAGCTTGTTTAAACATATCACGAACACGACTAGCACCAACTCCAACAAATAATTCCACAAATTCTGAACCACTTATATAGAAGAATGGTACGTTGGCTTCTCCAGCAACAGCACGAGCAAGCAATGTCTTACCGGTTCCTGGTGGACCTACTAATAAAACCCCTTTAGGAATACGTGCTCCTAATCTTTGAAATTTCTTAGGGTTCTTTAAAAAGTCAATTAATTCTTCAACTTCTTCTTTTTCTTCTTCTAAACCTGCAACTTCATCAAAAGTTACTTTTTTACTTTGATCATTTAATTTTGCTCTACTTTTCCCAAAGTCCATTGACTTATTAGCTCCACCCATTTGACGACTTAAGAAAAAGAAAGCAATTCCAATCAACATCAATAAAGGTAGGACATTGACAAGAAATAATAAGAAAGTCCCTGATTCCGGATCAGAAACTGCTTCAAATTTAAAGCCATGTTCCTGTTGTAAATCCATCATAACCGTCATCGTTTCTTCAGCTAAAGGCAATCTTAGGAAGAAACTTTCATTTTCATTATAACCCTCTAAAATACCTCTAACTTCATAAACACTAGCTCTGCTCCTGGGAATAATCGTTACTTCTGTAACTTCCCCAGCATTAGCTACTTTTACAAACTCATCATAGGTAAGTATATTTACTTTCTGATTTAAATTATTCATGAAATAAAGAATTCCAACCATAAATAAGAACAATACTAAATATGGTAGCAATCCTCTTTTTACTACTTTTTTATTCATCTATTTTTTCCTCCTTAATAATACCTAAGTATTATATCATACTTTTCCTTTTTTGTTTTATCAAATTTAGATTTTTTTAATCCTGGCAACCAAACGATATTATCCTCTGAATCAACAACAATTGGCCATACATCTCGGTCATGAGCCCCAATTTTTTCGTCAATAAAGATATCACTTATCTTTTTACGACCCAACATCCCCTTAATATACATTTTATCGCCATTTTTTCTATTTCTAACATGCAAAGGAAACTTAACTTCATTCTTATCTAAACGACAAACGAAATTATCTGTTTCATCACTTTTATCAACTACTTCAATATTTTTACCATTAGGTAAATTAACATATGTAATCAATTCTATTTCATATTCATGATTGGTTTGATCAATCGGAACTAAAATTAAATTATTATATGTTTTTACAGCTTGAATATTATTAGGTAAATGAATGGCTACATTAGCCCTTTTCGAAGTAATTGTATTATATAATAAATCAGCATGATGATCAGTAATCAACATTAAATCATCATGATAGATATGTTCCAAAATATTATAAATTATTTTCATTTGAATAACCTTTTCCTCTTTTAAGAAAGATTCAATGTTTAAAGTTTCTTGTTTATAAACTTTTTTCATAACTTTTTCAACTTGATTATCAATATAATTATTATATTCTAATAAAGTACGACTAAATTTATAAAATTTTTGATGAACATTTGGATCTTCTTTTTTAAATTGGGGAACAATATATTTTCGAAAACGATTTCTCGTATATACATCTTTAAAATTAGAACTATCTTGCGCATAAGAAAGTTTATTTTCTTTTAAATACGCTAATATTTCATCTTTAGTATTCTTAATAAATGGTCTTAGAATAACATAATCACCCATATCAAGTTCTTCCGAAAAACCACTATATCCACGAAGTGTAGAACCTCTAACGATACGCATTAAAATGGTTTCAATTAAATCATCTGCATGATGAGCTGTTAATAAATATTTAGCATGATGCTTTTTAACAATCTCAGCAAAATAACTATATCTTTTACTTCTAGCTTCATTATGAAAGTTATCATCACCATAATCTTCAATTACCATACTTTCAAAAACGATTTGATGATTAACACAAAAATTCTCTACAAAAACTTTTTCATTATAACTTTCTTTTCGCACATTATGATTGACATGAGCACATACAACTTCAATATCGATGGCTTTCTTTAAACGAGAAAGAATGTGCAGTAATGCCATTGAATCAGGGCCACCTGAAACAGCTACCACAATTGTATCACCATACTTAATTTTATTATTAGTTAATAATGTATTATATACTTTTTCCATAAAGACCTCCCTACCATTTTATTCTTTCAATATGATTACTTTCTAAAAAATTATTTATTTTAGAAAATGGTTTACTACCAAAAAATCCACGATGAGCTGACAAAGGTGATGGATGAACACTTTCAATAATGAGATGTTTTGGATTATTAATTAATTCTTTTTTACTTCTTGCAAAATTACCCCATAAAACAAAGACAAGTGGTTCTGTTCTTTCATTTAATAATTTAATAATATTATTAGTGAACTCTTCCCAGCCTATTCCTTTATGTGATAAAGGTTTATCTTTTTCTACTGTCATAATAGCATTCAGTAATAAAACCCCTTGCTTGGCCCAATCCTCTAAATTGTTATTAACCCTTTTAATCATTAAATCATTTTCTAATTCTTTAAAGATATTATTTAATGATGGTGGCCTTGGCGTTCCTTCTTGAACAGAGAAAGCTAAACCATGGGCTTCATTTTCACCGTGATATGGATCTTGTCCAATTATAACAACCTTTACTTCATCATAATCAGTATATCTTAAAGCATTAAAAAGATTATGATATTCAGGAAAAATAACCTTTTCTTGATAAGCCCTTTTTACTTTTATTCCTAATTCTTTAAAATATGGGCTGTTCATTTCATCTTTTAAAACAATATCCCATTTTTTGTTTATCATTATATCACAACCCTAATTACATTTTATCATAATTTAAGATAGTTCCATATATTTATTATATTTTTTTAGATTATTTATCAATCAAAAAAGTGATTACTCACTTAAATCATTTGCTAAAGCTGCAAATACTTCAATCGGTATTTGTTCAGCACGACTACTTAAACTAAAATTATACCTAGTTAATGTCTTTTCAATCTTACTCAAATCATAATCCCTTAGATTATTTTTTAAAGTCTTTCTTTTTTGTTTAAAACTATCCTTTATCAATTTAAAGAAAAGGGTTTTATTTTTTAATATTAACTTTGTTTCTCTTTGTTTAAATTCAATAACAATACTATCAACCTTAGGTTTAGGAAGAAAAACATTTTTACTGACATCTAATAGTTTATTAATTTCAAAATAATAATTTAAAAATATCGATAACGAATTATAATCCTTCGTGCCAGTCTTTGCTTTAAAACGATCTCCCACTTCTTTTTGAACCATAACCACTATTTTATCCACATCAATATCTTCTTCAATAAACTTCATAATAATAGGTGTCGTTATATAATATGGCAAATTAGCAATAACATATAATTTATCATACTTATATTTTTTTAAAGTTGAGGTCAAATCTACTTTTAAAAAATCTTCAAAAATGATATCAACATTATCAAAACACCCTAAATTTTGATTAAGAATATCTTTTAATCTTGTATCGATTTCATAGGCAATAACCTGTTTAGCTACTTGTCCTAATTTATAGGTCAAAGCTCCAGCACCAGGACCTACTTCGATTACTAAAGTATCTTTATCAATCTTACTTTTATGAATAATTGCATCAATTATGTTTTCATCAACAATAAAATTTTGACCTAATGATTTTTTAAAATTAAAATTATTATCGTTTAATAGTTGTTGTAATTTAGTTGGTGAATATTCCATAGGACCTCCTATTTTATAACAAAAGGTTCTTTTATAGTACCTTTTCCCTTTAATTTTGTATTAGCTTTTAAATAAAAGACCGGTTGAATTTCAAAATTGACATAAGAAGGACTATCAATAGTTGCTAAACCAGTTTTATAATTAATAATCCAAATCATCTTTTCAGTATTAGGATTAACTATCCAACTAGCTCCCTCCCCTTTAATATATGTCTTATCACAACCAGTATTGTTTTTTAAGCATTCAATATCTAATAAACTAGAAATATAGTCATTCATCGATATCAAATTAATATATGAGGTTGTTGTCTTTTTATTTTCTAACTCTTCCAATAAATTAATATCTTTATTAAGAATATTATCATATTCCTCAAAAGAAATAGAACCGCTACCCCATTTTTCAGAAACAATCTTTTCTTTAACTAAATCACTAAAACTTTGGTAGTATACATCATTTAAATAACTATATAAAGTCGTCTTCTCCCATTCATTAGAATGATTGGAATCATAAGGTATTTTATCATCGTTATTGATATTAGAACCCAATATTTTAATTCTTTCATCCTTTTCAAAAGCCATGATTCTTAATAATTGGCCATCAATCATAAGATAATTATGAGGATTACTACCACGATAGACATATCTATCAGCCTTTAAATATAAGCCATCCGTTTTATTATCTGTTTGAATAGGTATCTTTAAATCAGAAATAAGTGATTCTTCTTTTTTAAAGATACAACCACTAACAAAAATTAATATTAATAAAATTAACCATAACTTCTTCATCTTTACTCCTTCAATAAAAAAGGGGTTACCAACCCCATCTTTGTACACTAAAATTTGTATTACTATTAGTTCCAATACCAATGTTTTTTTCAGTTGCAAAAGCTAAATCAATTAATAACCAATTATTATCATAGGCATTTCGCATACCACTACCAGTATCAAGCACAATCGCCATTAAGTCTTTAAAATCACTATTATTAATTTTTATAATTGTCCCACATGGGAATTGTCGGTGATCAGCTGCAATTATTCGAACTTGACCAAAATCCTTATCTTCATAATATATTCCATCAGTATTTAATGAGTGCCACTTACCTTCAATTGTAGGGCAATATAAAACACCACGTCCATCACAAGTTGCACAGTCAGGTCCGTAAACAGTCATTTTCCCATAGTAATTACCAATTGGACCAGTTCCTTTTTCAACTACTTGATCAACCTTTTCTCTTATAACATTGACAATTTCATTATTCTCTTCATAAACAATCCCATCAACACCCTCAACTAACATATTACTAACGTTGGATGGTAACTTATGATTATATTTAATTATTTCCTTATAAGGAATAACAGTATTAACAACATTTAAGTTTTTATTATTATTAAGATTATTAACTTTCAAATCAAAGCTATTACCCCCATATAAGGAAATAACGCTGATTAATAATATATGAAACCATTTAGCTACAACCTGTAGTAAATATATATTCATTAAATCCACCTCTTAATTATATACATTAAAATTCTATCATAATTTAGAGTTTAAGTCAAATTGATAGATGGCATTTTTAGTTGTTACTTCAAGCACTTCCTCATAACTCAATTCTTTTATTTTAGCTATCTCTTTAGCCACATAAATAATATTATAGGGTTCATTTTTATGACCTCGATATGGTTCTGGTGATAGGTAAGGGCTATCCGTTTCTAGTAATAAATGATCTAAATCAATTTCTTTAACTACTTCTTTTAATTTAAGACTGTTTTTAAAAGTTAAGATCCCTCCGATACCTAACATTGAACCTAGTTTAATAAATTCTTTAGCCATTTCTAAACTATAACTGAAACAATGAATCACACTTTTAATATGTAGGTCTTGCTCCTTTAATATATCATATGTTTCTTGGGCGGAATCACGACTATGAATTACAACTGTTTTATTATATTTTTTAGCTATAACTAATTGTTTAATAAAGATTTCCTTTTGTAAATCCTTGTTTTCCTTATTCCAATAATAATCTAAGCCAATTTCACCAACCCCAACAATTTTAGGATGGTTAATGTTTTCCTCAATAAATTTTAAATCATCTTCAGAAGCATCACTGGCACATTCTGGATGAATCCCAATAGTCCCATATACATTATTATATTTTTTAACTAACATTAATACTTCTTTATTATATTTAGTACTTGAACCACTAACAATTATTATATTATTCCCCATCTTATTAATAATTTCATCAATATTATCATAATCATCAATTGAAAGATGAGCATGAGTATCAATCATCATAAATATCACCTAAAAAGATTATATCATAATGACATAATCTTTTTAGGTTTTTTTTAGTAATAAATATTTTGCAAAATAAACACCCGTAACAATTAAATAAACAACATCGACAACATCCGCTTTTGTCATAATACTTGAGAAGAGAAATACAAAAATAGCTAAAAAAACAAATAATTCCCTTCTAAGCCCTTTGTTTTTTATAGGTAACACAAGAAATCTCCTTTTCTCCTATTTTACACAACACATATAATATATCACTATGATTTTCTTAAATCAAACCTTTTGAGTATGTTTTATATGACATTTTACAACATTTTACACATTTCATTGATTAAGTAATTCATTTAACTTCTCTTCTTTATTAATTCTAACAAAAAGAGGTTTAGCTGGATTAAGTTTCGTCCCTTCTTTTATTTTACCAAAGACAAGGTCTTTTTGGTCTGTATTTAATTGATTTAATATTTCTATTGAAGTATCTGGCAAGAATGGTTCTAATAAACTTGCCCCAACCCTAATTGCTTCAACTAAATTATAAAGAACAGTTTTTAATCGTTCTTCTTTTTCTTGGTCATGAGCTAAGATCCAAGGTGTTGTCTCATCGATATATTTATTACTCCTTCTAAATATTTCAAATATCTCATCAATCGCATCAGCTATTCTTAGATAATTCATTTTCTCATCTACTTTAGTCGAAGCATTATTAACGAGATTAATTAATTCATCATCGATTGCATCACTAACATTTGGATTAGTAATAATACCATCAAAATATTTATGAGACATAGCTATCGTCCGATTAACTAGATTTCCTAGCACATTAGCTAGGTCACTATTTATTCTCTCGATTAGTAATTCATAAGTAAAGTTGCCATCGCTGGCAAAAGGCATTTCATGGAGCATATAATAACGAACCGCATCGACTCCAAATTCTTTCACAAGTTCGTCCGCATAAACAATATTGCCACGACTCTTACTCATCTTATCTTCACCAAACAACATCCATGGATGACCAAAAACCTTCTTAGGTAGTGGTAAATCTAAAGCCATCAACATAATTGGCCAATAAATTGTATGAAACCTTAAAATATCTTTACCAATTAAATGAACATCAGCTGGCCAATACTTCTTAAATAATTCACCATGATTCCCATCAGGATCATACCCTAAGAAAGTAATATAATTACTTAAAGCATCAATCCAGACATAGATAACATGCTTATCATTAAATGATACTGGAATCCCCCATTTAAAAGAAGTCCTAGAAACACATAAATCCTGTAACCCTGGTTTTATAAAATTATTAATAATCTCATTCTTTCTACTTTCAGGTTCAATAAAGTCAGGATGGTTATTGATATATTCTTCTAATCTCTTTGTATAATTACTTAACTTTAAGAAATAAGCATCTTCGCAAGCATAATGAACCTCTCTACCACAATCTGGACATTTCCCATTAACTAATTGAGCTTCGGTAAAAAAAGATTCACAAGGCGTACAATATAAACCCTCATATTTCCCAAGATAGATATCCCCTTGATCATATAATTTTTTAAAAATCTTAGCTACTAATTCCTTATGTACAGAATCAGTCGTCCTCACAAACTTATCATAACTCGTATTCATAATATCCCAAATATCTTTTACTAATGCAGCCTTCTCATCAACAAACTCTTGTGTATCTTGATTATTCTTTCTCGCATACTCCTCAATCTTTTGTCCATGTTCATCAGTTCCCGTTTGAAAATAGACATCAAACCCCTTTAATCTTTTATATCTTGCGATTGAATCTGCTAATACAATTTCATACGT